>DUZD01000098.1 GCA_013349695.1 Rhodospirillaceae bacterium | reverse complement strand
TACGATGGTCTCGCCTCCAGCCGTGCGCGTCGGCTACACTGAAACATCGACACCGGCCAAGCCGGTGGACGGAAAACTCTGTCCGGTACCTTGAAATCGGACATGAGAGAGCATTTCAAGATTGGTCAGCACCAGCCCACTCCGCCATTGTGCGCTGTAGGTGGCCGGGCGGGGGAGCGGGCCGGTGCCGATTCTTATCAACATAGAAATGCTTTAGCCGAGAGTAAGTCAAGGCGAAACCTTTGTCGGTAGTGGCTGGATCGACCATCCGGCGGCAACCGGTAACTGCTTTGCCGCCGCCGAGCTCGACAGGCGCGCTCGGAGGAATTACGTCTCCCAAAACCGTGATCGCTTTCGTTCCCGCGATTTTAAACAGCGAGGCCGTCACTGGATCGCTTGCATGCCGCCGTCCGGCTTCGTCGCGCCGCCGGACCGCGCCGCCGGGCCAGCGGCCGGCGGCGAAACGTTGACGATTTCGACGCGGCGGTTTACGGAATTGTTTGGATCGAGGGAATCCTTCAAACGCTCCTCGCCCCAGCCATGGGCGGCGAGGCGGCGCCGATCGACGCCGAACCTTTCGACCAGGTAGAACTTCACCGCCCGCACCCGCTTCGCGGACAGAGCCTTGTTGTAGGCGGCGGCGCCGGAGGCGTCGGTATGGCCGTTGATTTGGAATTTAGCCTTGGCCAGCCGGGGCGAAGTCAGCGCCTTGCCCAGTTCGTCGAGCTGGCGGCGCGCCGCTTTCGTCAACCGGGCCGAATTGATCTCAAAGCCAACGTAGAGGTCGATGGACCGCGGTCCCCCGTCCCCGGTTATCGGGACGAGGCCGCCGACGATGGCGTCGCTTGCCACGGTTTCGCCCGAGGACGAACCGGCGGCGGCGCCGGCCGGCACGACCAAGGCAATGCCGGTGACGGCGGCGATGACGAACAGCCAAGTTCTCGACATGTCGACTCCCCCCTTGCGTTCAGCCGCCGATTGTAGACGGTTTCAAGGGTTTAATCACCCTTCCCCGCCTGGGTGCCGCCGGCCGCAGCGCCGGCAGGGTTTCAAATATCCGGCGTACGGCGTCATCGGCCATTGAAAAGGCAACGTCGCCGTCGGCGTTGAAGCGAGCCGCCGTAAGGGTGTTGGTGACGGCCGAAAACGGCGACAAGGGCAAGCCGCCCTCGGAACGCGTGGCGGCGTGGCGGGCCCGCCAGACCACCCTGTCATCCCTCGCCCTGATCATCCTGACTTCCAGGCCGATCCGCGCCTGCGTCCAGACCAGGGCGTAGGCACCCTCGCCGCCCCAGGGCACCGCCTCGACAAGGAAACCGCAGCCCGCCGCCCTGGCCAACGCCGCCCGGCCTTGGACCCGGGAAAGGTCCACCGCCAGGGTGCGGGCGAGGCGCCGGCGCTCCGCCGCGGCGACGACTCTGGACATCTTCGCCGACAGATGGCGGGCCAGGGCGTTCTCGATGATGGCGGCGTTGGCCGGCCGGCGGCCATCCGCCAAGAACGGCATCACCACCGCGCAATCCGGCGGATCCCGGTAATAGGCCCCGGCCACCTTGAAGGCGACCGAGCGCGAAAAGAGACTGGCGATAGCCTCGTCATCCTCGTACGCCACGTACCGGGTTTCGGCGCAGGCCGCGAGCGCCGTCATGGCCAGCATGGCCAGCAAAGGGAGGGATTTTTTTATCGGCCACACGATTTCGTTCCCGGACCGGCGCCACCCCGGCGCCGAAACGGACGCCGGGCGCCTCAATAACCTCTATGAAAAGACGAGGGCCGCTTTGCCGGCGCGCTCATCCAAGGCGGCGGAAGCCGGAAAGGCGGGAGCGAGCCGCGAACCGCCGCCATCGGGGCTTGAAAATCAGCGATGTCGCCGAAAAAATCGTCATGCCCGCGCCGCATGAGACCGCCCAAAGCAAGCCACGGATGAACACGGATCGCGATCATCACAATACCAGCTGTTTGACTTCGACCTTCGGCTTTAATCGCGTCGAGCTCTTCCTTATCCGTGTTCATCGGTGTGTATCCGTGGTCGATCCCCACCCACCGTCGTGTTTCCTGGGCACCTTTCCTCCAACCGCCTATGAGCCTACCGATACAAGCCACGGAAAAATACGGATGAACACGGATCGCGATTGGGAATCCACAATTCAGGTCCTGACCCCTTTTCTCAGGAATGCCGGAACTTCTTCCGTCATGCAGGGTATGTTTCCATACGATCGGATAGTGGTGCTCTAACCGCGGCCGAAAGGGATTGCCAGCCTGCCGTCGCCGATGCCACGCAATCGCAATTGCGATCACAATAATACAAGGAATATTATCCGTATTAGCAAGAATTCATTCCTTTATTAAAAAAATAGTGTACTCACATCAACGTATTGAAACATATACGATATATACTTGACAAAATTGGTTATGTATATATATTGACCTGCTATTGATGACCGGCCCTGGACATCATCGAAGCGCTGAAATTTCACATCCAAAAGTGCTGCTTCGGGTTTGCGGGAGAGGCTCTCCAAAAGGGGGTGGGGATGTCCTTTCTCGCGGGAAAAGAATTTTTTCTGCGAAAGGAGTTTGTCATGAGAACCTGTGTTGCCGCGGCTGCCGCGATCCTGGTCGTCCTTTCTATCGGCGGGTACGCCCTGGGCGCCAAAACACAATCGACCCCCCCGAACGATTGCTACGAACGCGCCAAGATCATTGAGGGTCTGGAGGGAGGGTTCGCGGAAAAACTCACCTCCGTGGGCCTCGCTCGAAACGGCAATTTGATTGAGGTTTTGACATCGGCCGAGGGTTCCTGGACCATCATTTCGACCCAGCCGAGCGGTTATTCCTGTCTCATCGCGGCGGGCAAGCATTGGGACAACGTGCCGGACAAAGCACCCGAATTCAGCATGTTGTGAGAAAGGACGTGATGGCCTTCCTCAATAACCAGGGCGTGCTTGAACCTTTCTCTTCCGCCTTCCCTTTTCCCGAGTTCGTAGAGCCATAGAATCATGGCTTCGGCAAAGAATATCTTGTCGGCATCCGCCAAGGCATCCAGCTCCTCAAGATATTCCGTATCGCTCCGCGAGCGATACCGCGACAAGCGGCGATGTCGCCGAAAAGATTGTCATGCCAGAGTGGCACGGGCCCGCCTAAAATAAGCCACGGATAAAAACGGACGAACACGGATCGGGATTGGGAATTCACAATTCCAGGCCCCTTTTCTCGGCAACGGAACGTGCCGTCCGCCCCGAAACATGACCCCGAAACACGAGGCTTTTATGATATAGGAAAATAAATACGTATGGTGTCTCGGAACTTCCAGCAAGGAAATGTCGGGCGAGATAATGTCATGGCAAAATGGGAGGCTTCGATACCGTACAGGCTATGCGCAAGGGCCGTGCCATGGGGGAAGCATAGAGGGCGGTAGACGGAAATTCAACATTCAAGACCTGACCCCAAAGCTTTGTGAACAACAAGCGAGCGAACACCGCAAGAGATAAAGAGGCAGGTCTTATCCGGCCTTCGCCGGTTGGCCTTCTGGCCCCGCTTGGCGGCGACGGCGGAGACAAGCCCGAGGACGAAACGGAGAACGTGGATTAGGGATCGCCCGATCCATCGCTCTAGTTGTCGTCGTCGTAGTCGTGGTCGCGCCTTCTGCCAAGGATTTTGGCCTGGGGCACCTTGAGGGAGGGCTCTGTGAACTTGATGGCGGACAATAGTCGATCGATTGGCTTCTCGGATCCGTACACATTGTCCGTCGCGGCGCTTACCTTACCTTCCAGAGCGCCCATCTGACGGCTAAGAGTGAGGACATTATCGGTGAGGTTTGCGATCTGCGTCTCCAGGGGATTGTCCCGTTTCTCGATTTCCTGGTTTTCGTAGTAGCGGGAGATCGGGTTTCCGAAATTCTCTTTGCCGGCAAGAATGGCCTTGATCTGGGCATCGAGTTCGGCGCGGGTTTTTTTCATACCACCGAAGCTGCCCTGGTCGATGGTGATGGCGTTCAGGGCAAAGACATCGAACGGGACGGATGCCGGGTCGTCCATCATGTGGATGTACGGCCTGCCAAGCGCGTGGCGGATGGAAAGTTCGTAGAACACGTTGGCGTTCCGCCCCGACAGGTCGGCGATCACCAGATCGCTTTCGGTGACCGCCTCGACGATCCGCATGGTGATATCACCAGGCCGGCTTTTGTCGATGAGTCTGAAAGCCTCGTAATCGTTTTCCTTGGCGACGGGCTCGATGAGGTTATTGAAGATATCGTCCGACCTGGCCCGGTCTTTCGATCCGGCCTCGCCGATCGGGCAGATGACAAAGCATGAACGGGACTTGGATTTCTCGGCCATGACACACCCCTTTGGTTGATTCGTGACGGGGCGGGAATACTAATTATTGCGGGCGCGCCTGTCCATGCCGGCGCGCCCTTTTCATTGGAGAACCAGGCCATGAGCAGATCCAAGAGTTGGTTCCGCATGAAGTCCGCCGCCGGCGGCGGCGAGATTTACATCTACGGCGAGATCGGCATGTGGGGCATCACCGCCAATGTCCCCCCGGATCAAAACCGGCACTCCGAGGCGGAGCCTCCAAAGGTCCGTAATGCGGCGGTAAGCACCCTCGGTTTAAGAGTACAGACCCTAAGCGCTGATTTTCAAATGGTGGAGCCGAGGGGAATCGAACCCCTGACCTCGACATTGCGAACGTCGCGCTCTCCCAACTGAGCTACGGCCCCTTGCTGACGAATCGGTGGATAATGTCGGCATGCCCGCCGCCCTGTCAAGGATTGGACGCCTGGACGCCGCCGATCAGCGTTGCTCTTGCCAACGGCCGGCGCGGACGCTAGTTTCAGGGCTTGGACTCACCTAATTGTTTCCGGAATCGCCGATGCAATCGCTGTTGATGCTGATCGATACCGTACTCGGTCTGTTTGTCTTCGTTCTGATCTTCGCGGTGGTGATGAGTTGGTTGGTCTCTTTCAACATCATCAACGTCCACAACCATTTCGTCCGTCTGCTCTATGATTTCCTGCACCGCGTCACCGAGCCGGCGCTGAAGCCCATCCGCCGTTGGCTGCCCAATTTGGGCGGCATCGATATTTCGCCGGTGGTGCTGATCCTTGCCGTCTATTTCATCCAAAATCTTCTCCGCGAATACGGTGGTGGTGGTATCGGAACGGGCGGCTACTGAACGAGCGGCCCCCTTTCTGGCCACGGGCGGTGGACTTAAAGTCGCGGTGATCCTGGTTCCGAAAGCGTCCGCCAACCGCGTCGGCGGCATCGTTGACGGCGGCGATGGAAAAGCCCGGCTCAAGGTATCGGTGACCGCCGCCGCCGAGGGCGGCAAGGCCAACGCCGCCTTGATCAAACTCCTGGCCAAAACCTGGCGCCTGCCGAAAACCGCGTTCGAGATCACGGCCGGACCCGCCAGCCGCCGAAAAACACTTTTCATTGAAGGCGACACGGAAATTCTTCTCGAAAATGTCAAGCGCTGGCTCGAACGGCATCCGAAGGCGGCGCCGTAGTTTTCGACAAATTCCCTATTGCCGCCGACTTGCGCTTGGCATACCAAAACATCCCTTGGGCGGCAACGGAACGATAAGACGGTGACAAAAGCAAAAATCATTGACGGCCAAGCCTTGGCCGCCGGTTTGCGGCAAAAGATCGCCGAAGAGGTGCAAGGAATCCAAACCCGGCACGGTTTGACGCCGGGCTTGGCCGTGGTGCTCATCGGCGAGGATCCGGCCAGTCAGGCCTATGTCCGCAACAAATGCAAACAGACGCTGGAGGCGGGCATGCAATCCTTCGAACACCGCCTGCCCGCCGAAACCAGCGGCGAGGAGCTTCAAGGCCTCGTTGGCGCCCTCAACGAGGATGACGCGGTTGACGGAATCCTGGTCCAGCTCCCCTTGCCCGAGCATATCGATCCCGGCGCCGTGCTGGGCGAAATCGATCCGGACAAGGATGTCGACGGGTTCCACCTTCTCAACGCCGGCCGTCTGGCCACCGGCAACGGCGCCGCCATGGTCCCTTGCACGCCCTTGGGCTGCCTGATGTTGGTGAAGGATCACCTGGGCGAGCTTTCGGGACAAAGGGCGCTGGTCCTGGGTCGCTCCAACATCGTCGGCAAACCCATGGCGGCCTTGCTGCTGGGTGAACACTGCACGGTCACTATCGCCCATTCCAGGACCCGGGACGTGGCGCGGGAATGCGCCCGCGCCGACATCCTCGTCGTCGCCGTCGGCCGGCCCCGGCTCGTCAAGGGCGAGTGGATCAAGCCAGGCGCCACGGTCATCGACGTCGGCATCAACCGCGTCGAGGCGCCGGATCGGGGCGCCGGCGCGACCCGCCTGGTCGGTGATGTCGATTTTCAGGAGGCGGTCACGGTCGCCGGCGCCATCACCCCCGTTCCCGGCGGCGTCGGCCCGATGACCATTGCCTGCTTGTTGCGCAACACCCTCATCGCCGCCTGCCATCGGAAAGGCCTCGAAAAGCCGCGTCTGTGAGCCCGCCGGCGGTCGCCCCGAGAAACTTTTTCGCCGGCGGGATGGCATTCCAGGACATGCGATGATAGAAGCGCGCCCATGACCGATCTCAGCCTGATCCGCAACTTTTCGATCATCGCCCATATCGACCACGGCAAGTCGACCCTGGCCGACCGGCTGATCCAGCTTTGCGACGCTCTCTCGGAGCGGGAAATGAAAGACCAGGTGCTCGACACCATGGACATCGAGCGCGAGCGCGGCATCACCATCAAGGCGCGGACCGTGCGGCTCAGCTACCTGGCGAAGAACGGCGAGACCTATCAATTGAACCTCATCGATACGCCGGGTCACGTCGATTTCGCTTACGAGGTCAGCCGTTCGTTGGCCGCTTGCGAAGGATCGCTGCTGATCGTCGACGCGTCACAAGGAGTCGAGGCGCAGACCTTGGCCAATGCCTATCTCGCCATCGGCGGCAATCACGAAATCATCATCCTGCTCAACAAAATCGACCTGCCGGCGGCGGAGCCGGAGCGGATCAAACTCCAGATCGAGGATGTGCTCGGCCTCGATTCTTCGCGGGCCATCGCCGTCTCGGCAAAGACCGGCGCCGGGGTGCCCGACGTTCTCGAGGCGTTGATCGAACGCTTGCCGCCGCCGAGCGGCGAGGCGCGGGCGCCGCTGAAGGCGTTGCTGATAGATTCCTGGTACGATCCCTACCTCGGCGTCATGATCCTGCTCAGGGTGCGCGACGGGTTTTTGCGCAAGGGCATGAAGATCCGCATGATGTCGACGGGAGCGGTGCAGCAGGTCGAACAGGTCGGCGTGTTCACGCCCAAGCCGACCCGGATCGGCGACCTCGGTCCCGGCGAGATCGGCTACATCACGGCGGCCATCAAGACCGTCGCCGATACCCATGTCGGCGACACCATCACCGAGGATAAACGCCCGGCGGAGGCGCCTTTGCCCGGCTTCAATCCCTCGCTGCCGGTCGTTTTCTGCTCCATCTTTCCGACCGACAGCAACGATTTCGAGGATTTGCGCGACTCCCTCTCCAAACTCAGGCTCAACGACGCCAGTTTGACCTTCGAGCCGGAAAGCTCGACGGCCTTGGGATTCGGTTTCCGCTGCGGGTTTTTGGGGCTCCTGCACCTGGAAATCATCCAGGAACGCCTGACCCGCGAGTTCAACCTGAATCTGATCGCGACGGCGCCTTCCGTCGCCTACCGCGTCCATCTCGGCGACGGCACCGAGTTCAGCCTACGCAATCCGGCCGACATGCCCCCGCCCGACAAGGTCACCGCCATCGATGAGCCGTGGATCAAGGCCACCATCGTGGTGCCCGATGAATACCTGGGCTCCGTCCTGGCGCTATGCACCGAACGCCGCGGCGAACAGGTCGAACTGACCTTCGCCGGCAGCCGCGCCCTGGCCGTCTACCGGCTGCCCCTGAACGAAGTGGTGTTCGATTTCTACGACCGCTTGAAATCGATCTCCAGGGGTTATGCCAGCCTTGATTACGAGATGGACGGTTACCGGCGGGCGGATCTGGCCAAGGTTTCGATCCTGGTCAACAACGAGCCGGTGGACGCCCTGGCTTTCATCTGCCACCGCACCCAGGCGGAAACCCGGGGCCGCGTCGTTTGCGAGCGTTTGAAGGAGATGATCCCGCGCCAGTTGTTCAAGATCCCCATCCAGGCTGCCATCGGCGGCAAGGTAATCGCTCGCGAAACCATCGGCGCGCTGAGAAAGGACGTCACCGCCAAATGCTACGGCGGCGACGTTACTCGCAAACGCAAGCTGCTCGAAAAACAAAAAGCCGGAAAAAAGAAGATGCGCCAGTTCGGCAGTGTCGACATCCCGCAATCGGCCTTCATCGCGGTATTGAAAATGGATGGCGATTAGCCCCAATACGGTTCACTTAATGATTTCCACATGAAATCGTTAAGTGAACCGTATTGGGGCTAGGGCATTTTCCGATCAAGTTTACCTGTTATCGGTTGTGGCCACCTCAGTTCCGCCATTCATTTCTTGCCGGAGGGGTGGCCCTAATCCAAGGGGACGTCAAGGCTGCCGCTACGCGGCGCGCGGCTTCGGCCTTGAACTCCCCTTGGGTCAGGGCAAAATGACAGGCACGGGATGAATAGCGGAAAGGGCGGAGCACTAAGCGAAGCGATCCCATTCGATCGGAAAATGCTCTCTCATGTCCGATTTCAAGGTACCGGACAGAGTTTTC
>DUZD01000097.1 GCA_013349695.1 Rhodospirillaceae bacterium | reverse complement strand
CTCACTTGCCCCCACTGCATGGCTTTTCACCGCGACACCCTGCCGAAGATCAAGAAGGCCTATATCGAGACCGGAAAGGTCAAGCTTATTTTCCGGGATTTCCCCTTGGATTCTCTAGCCCTGGCAGCAGCAATGCTGGCCCGTTGCGCCGCGCCGGAGAGGCATTCCGGGATGATCGAAATGCTGTTCCGCTCCCAGGAGATCTGGTCGCAAGGCAACAAAACCTTGCGAGATCTTGAACGCATCGTCCGCTTTGGCGGCATGTCGAAAAACGATGTCGAGGCTTGCCTGAACAATGAAACTTTGATGAAGGCGATACAGGCAAAAGCCGTAGCCGGTGAAAAAGAATACACGATCAGTTCCACGCCCACCTTCATCGTCGAAGGTGAAAAGATGTCTGGCAACCTCACGTTTGAGGATTTCCGGGTAGTCCTCGACAAGGCTTTGGCGAAGAAACAATAGGTTAAAGGGCTTTGTTGCGTTTCAATAAGCTTCAGCTGTCAGGTTTCAAGTCCTTTGTCGATCCCACCGATGTGGTGATCGAACAGGGACTGACCGGAATCGTCGGGCCGAACGGTTGCGGCAAGTCCAACCTCGTCGAGGCGCTACGCTGGGTCATGGGCGAAACCTCGGCCAAACAAGTGCGTGGCGGCGAGATGGACGATGTCATTTTCGGCGGCACCGCCGACCGCCCGGCGCGCAATATCGCCGAGGTTTTGCTCAATCTCGATAATTCGGCCCGCATCGCTCCCGCCCAATTCAACGATATGGATGAACTGGACATCAGCCGCCGCATCGAGCGCGAGAAAGGCTCCACTTACCGGGTCAACGGCAAGGAAGTGCGGGCCAGGGATGTCCAGCTTTTGTTTGCCGATGCCGCCACCGGCGCACGCTCGACGGCGCTGGTCAGCCAGGGCAGGATTAGCGGCATTATCAACTCCAAGCCGACCGCCCGGCGGCAACTGCTGGAAGAGGCCGCCGGCATAACCGGCCTGCATTCCCGACGTCAGGAGGCCGAGTTGCGCCTGCGTGGCGCCGAGACCAACTTGCAACGCCTGGACGACATCCTGGGCACCCTCGACGTACAACTGCATCATCTCAAGAAACAGTGCCGCCAAGCCAATCGTTATCGGAGCCTTTCGGGCCGGATCCGGCGCACCGAGGCGACTCTTTATCACCTCCGCTGGCGAACCGCCGTCCTCGATAGCGAAACCAGCAAAGAGTTGCTCAAGGAAACGCAAGCGCAAGTGGCGGAATTGACCGGCCGGGCCGCCGCCGCCACCACCCGGCAAGCCGAATGCGCCGCCGGCCTGCCCGAACCGCGGCAGGCGGAAGCCGAAGCGGCGGCCAAACTGCACCGCTTGAACCTGGCTAGCGAAAGTCTTGATGCCGAGGAGCGGCGGATCGAGGAACAAGCCATAAATTGCCGCACCCGCTTGCAGCAGGTCGTCGCCGACCTTGACCGGGAAAAAGCGCTGTCTGTCGACGCCGAAACCGCCATGAAGCGGCTGCAAAGCGAGCAAGGGGAAATGGAAACCGCCGCCGAGGGCGAGGAGCAAACCCGCCGCCATGCCTCCGAAAACCTGGACGCCGCCAACGAGGCCGCCAGAGAGCTCGAATCCGAGCTCGCCGAAATCACCGAGCGGGCCGCCGACGACGAGGCCCGCCGGGCCGGATTGAAACGCGCCATCGCCGAGTTGGAGGAACGCCAACACCGCCTTGCCGATCGTGCCGCCGAGGTTGCCGAACAACGCGCCATCTTCGAATCCGAGTCCCTCGACGATGGCGATTTTCATGCCGCCGAGGAGAAGCGGGCCGAATGCGGCGGCGCTCTCGCGGACGCGCGCAAAGATGTGGAAACGGCGGAAATCAAGCGCTCCCGGGCCGACGGGAACGCGGCCTCGGCGGCCTTGGCGAGCCAAACCTCCGAGGCCGCCGTCGCCCGGTTGGAAGCGGAAAGTCAAGCCTTGGCCGAGGTGCTTAAAGCCGGCGAAACTTCGATGCGGCCGCCGCTGATTGACGCCATTACCGTCGAACCCGGGTTCGAAACGGCCTTGGGCGCGGCCCTGGGCGAGGATCTTACCGCCCCGGCCGATGAACAGGCTCCCGTGCATTGGCGGACGCTGGCACCTTTTTCCGCCGCTCCCTCCCTGCCCAAGGGCGTCGAACCATTGAGTTCGCACGTCAAGGGACCCAAGGTTTTGACCCGGCGGCTCTCGCAGATTGGCGTCGTAGCCAACGAGGAAGCCGCAATGCTTGTCTCGGAAAAACTTTCCCAGGGACAGCGCCTGGTCAGCCGCGACGGCGGTTTCTGGCGCTGGGACGGTTTCACCGTTTCCGCCGGCGCGGCGACGGCCGCCGCCGCCCGTCTTGAACAACGCAACCGGCTCAAGGAGATTCGCTCCCGGCTCATCGAATGCCAATCCGCCGCCGCCGCCGCCAGGGAAAAAGCGCAAGCGGCGCGAACGGCGGCGGACGAAGCGATGGCCCGCGAACGAACGGCCAGGGAAGCGGTTCGCGGCGCCGACGAATCTTACCTCCGCGCCCGCGATGTCCTGACCGAGATGAAAGAACGGGCGGCGGACAAGGCTTCCCGGTTGGCCGCCCTGGGCGAAGCTGCGGCCAGCATGAATGCCGACATCGACGAAACCCGTGCCCGCTCCGCGGCGGCGGCAAAGGAACTGGCGGACTTCCCCGACCCGGCAATCCTCCGTGGGCGGTTGACCAAGCTGCGAAGCGAAGCCGCCGAACGCCGGGCTCTTCAGGTGGAATGCCAAAGCGCCTTCGAGTCTCTCGACCGCGGCGCCGAGGAAAGGCGGCGGCGGCTTCAAGCCATCGCCGGTGAAATGGGTTCCTGGCGGCGGCGCGCCGCCGGCGCCGGCCAACAAATCGAACAGCTGCAAGGCCGGCGCCAGGCGGCAATGGCGGAGCTGGATCGGTTGACCCAGGCGCCAACGGAAATCGCCGGTAAACGCCAGGCGCTGTTGGAAGGGATCGAAGAAGCGGAAAGGCGGCGAAATGCCGCCGCCGTGACCCTTGCCGAAGCCGAAAACTCAACCGCCGAAGCGGAGCGGAGCAGGCGCCGGGCGGAGGGCGAATTGGCCCAGGCGCGCGAACAACGGGTGCGCGCCGAAGGGGCGGTGGAACAAAGCAGGCAGGCCCGCGAAAGCCTGTCCGAACGCATCGCCGAACGGCTTAACTGCCTTGGTGATGATTTGCGCGAAATCGCCCAGCTCGAAGAAGACGCCGAATGGCCGGATTTGGAGGCGGTGGAACGAAAGTTCGAGCGCCTGCTACGGGAACGCGAAACCATGGGGCCGGTCAACCTGAGAGCGGAACAGGAGGCCTCCGAGTTGAGCGAGCAGATCGAAACCTTGTCGTCGGAACGGACCGATCTGGAAGCCGCCATCGGCAAATTGCGCAAGGCCATCGTCGAGCTCAATCGCCAGGGGCGCGAACGCCTGCTGGTCTCGTTCGCGGAGGTGGATCGGCATTTCCAGGCACTTTTCATCCGCCTGTTCGGCGGCGGCCAGGCGCACCTCAAACTCATCGAATCCGACGACCCCCTCGATGCCGGCCTGGAGATCATGGCCAGCCCTCCGGGGAAACGGTTGCAGGTGCTGTCGCTGTTGTCCGGCGGCGAGCAAGCGCTGACCGCGCTGGCTTTATTGTTCGGCGTGTTCCTGACCAACCCGGCGCCGATCTGCGTGCTTGATGAAGTCGACGCGCCATTGGACGATGCCAACGTTGACCGTTTTTGCACCATGCTCGATGAAATCGCTCATTCCGGCAAAACCCGTTTTCTCATCATCACCCATCACCGCATGACCATGGCCCGCATGGACCGACTGTTCGGGGTGACGATGTCGGAGCGGGGCGTTTCGCAAGTGGTGTCGGTGGATCTGCAAGCGGCCGAAAAATTGCGAGACACCGGTTGAGCGGATGGGATGGGAAATGACCGCCCTTGGCCGCCGGGCCGTGTTGGCTCGTATTTGAAATAATTTTTGTTAGTGTAATCATACTCTTATGCCTCATTCTTTCGACCTTGACAGGCCCTGGGCCGGTCTTTACCTTGCCTCGCGCAGAAGGGCGTGATTTCGTCCGATGAGTGTAAGCTGCTCTTTTCCCATGCGCCAAGGTCGGCCGCCCAAGCCGTTGCAAGATCTCGATGCCCGCCTCCGGCGGGCGCGGGGTAACGGGCGCGAAACGGCGCCGGAGAACGCCGGCCAAGCTGGCGCGCCGATGTCGGGGATGGGTTTGGCCTTCCACATCGTCGCCGAATTGGTCGTGGCTTTGATCGTCGGTGTGGGCGCCGGTATTATGCTCGACAAATGGCTGGAGACCGCGCCGTGGTTTTTGGTGGTTTTTTTGTTCCTCGGCGCCGGCGCCGGGATTTTCAACGTCTATCGCCTGGTCAGCGGCATCGGGCTGGCGGTCGGCTACCGGAAGCCCTCGAATGGGACGCCGAGCATGAAGAACGAAAATAAAGACGACGCGGGTTAAGGTCCCGGGATCGGCAAGGGGCGAAGAAGAACATGGCCAGTCCATTAAAACAATTCGAAATCCAGACGTTGGTACCCATCAAGGTCGGCGGGATCGATATTTCCTTCACCAATTCCAGCTTGTTCATGACCGCCGCGGTCGTCGCCATCACCTTGTTCCTGACGTTGAGCATGCGGCGGCGCTCCCTGGTGCCGGGACGCTGGCAGTCGCTGGCCGAAATTTTTTACGAATTCATCGCCGGGATGATACGCGACAACGTTGGACCGGAAGGACGCAAGTATTTCCCTTTTATCTTCACGCTTTTCATGTTCATCCTGTTCGGCAACCTGATCGGCCTGATCCCTTACAGCTTCACGTTCACCAGTCATATCATCGTCACTTTCGGGATAGCCATGGCCGTTTTTGTCGGTGTCACCATCATTGGCTTCGTCAAGCACGGGTGGCGATTTTTCGGGCTGCTTCTTCCCCAAGGCGTGCCCTGGTACATCGCCCCGCTGCTGGTTCCCATTGAACTTTTGTCGTACTTTACCCGCCCCGTGAGCCTGTCGTTGCGGCTTTTCGCCAACATGACGGCGGGTCACACCATGTTGAAGGTTTTTGCCGGTTTCGTGGCGGCGATTGGAATGTTCGGTTTCGTTCCGCTCATTTTCGTCGCCGCTTTAACGGGTCTCGAATTCTTGATAGCTTGTCTCCAGGCATATGTGTTCACCATCCTTTCTTGCATCTACCTCAACGATGCTCTTCACATGCATTGAGAGAGGTTATCGGGATGGATTTGTTCTTCCCCGCTCTTGTCATTCGCCAACAACAATGGAAGGAAATCTTGCCATGGAAGTAGCGGCAGCAAAGTTAATCGGCGCGGGTCTTGCCGTGATAGGGCTGGGCGGCGTCGGCGCCGGTATCGGCAATATCTTTTCGTCAATGATTTCGTCGGTAGCCCGCAATCCGGCGGCGGCGGCGCACGTACAGTTGTTCATGTGGGTCGGCTTCGCTCTGGTCGAGGCGGTGGCCCTGTACGCTCTCGTGGTCGCATTGGTGATCCTCTTCGTCTTTTAGCGGCGGTCGGAAACCCGGCCGCCATCGGGTCTAAGCATTCCTGGAAAACACGATGCCGCAATTCGATCCAACCATGTTTGCAACCCAGTTGGTCTGGCTGGCGATTACTTTTTCCATACTTTTTTTGCTGATGAAGAAGGTGGCCTTGCCGAGAATCAGCCAGGTGCTGAATGAACGCAAGTACAAGAACGAGGAAAACCTGGAAAAAGCCGAACAACTGAAAAACGAGGCCGAAACCGCGGCCGAAGCCTACGAGAATACGATGGCCGAGGCCCATGACAAGGCGCGTGACGCTTTACGAGAGGTCCGCGAACGCATGGCCAAGGAAGCGGAAATGCGTCATCTGGAACTGGCCGAGCGACTAACCGCCGAGATCAAGACCGTTGAAACACGCATCGCCGCAGCCAAGGATAAAGCCGTCGCCGGAATCCACGACGTGGCCGCCGAAGTGGCTCTGGCGGTGGTCGAGAAGCTGGTCGAGGAAACGGTAACCGAGAAAACGGTGAAGGCGGCCGTCGCCGCCACCCTGAAAGGGCGCCAATGATGCGGGCCTTGGCCGCCGAAACGGCCGCCGGACAGAGCGAGCCATTCTATGCCTTGCCTGAATTCTGGGTTTTTGTCGCTTTCGTCATTTTGGTCGGCGCCGCCGGCCGGATAGTTTTCGCCAAAATCACCAAGGCCCTGGACGAGCGGGCGGCGGCCATCAAGCAACAGATCGAGGAAGCCACCCGCCTGCGCGAGGAAGCCCAGGATCTTCTGGCAACCTATGAACGCAAACAGCGGCAAGCGGCCAGCGAGGCGAAAGAACTCCTCGATCAGGCCCGCATGGATGCCGATCGGCTGGGCCAGCAAGCCGCCCTTGCGTTGGAAAAATCGCTGAAGCGACAAGAACAGTTGGCCCTTGAACGGATCGCCCAGGCCGAGGTCAAGGCGATAGAGGAAGTCCGCGATGCCGCCATTGACATCGCCTTGGAGGCGAGCCGTCGGGTGCTGGCCGGAAAGGTCAAGGGCAAAATGGCCGATGTCTTGATCGAAAACGCCATCAAGGAATTGCCCAAGAAACTGCATTAGAGCAAATCCAGATTGATGAATCGCCAAAGGCTTCTCATCAATCTGGAGAGTTTGCTCTAACTTAATTGTTGTAGAGCGGATCGGGTACGGCCGATAACGGGAACCCCTCAATCGTTGGTGAATAAAAGTCCTTCGTCTCGCCCGCCGTCCCGTCAACCGACCAGACGCCTCAATTCCTCTTTGTTCTGGATAAGATCGGCGATGGAGTGGCGGTCCAGCTCGTTGAAGAAGGCGCGGCGGGCCGCGGCCAGAACATCCCTGAGCCTGCACCCCGGCGCGATGGGGCATGGAGGATTGTGACATTCGACGATTTCAATGTTTCCCTCCATGGCTCGAATCACTTCCCCGACGCTGATGACGCTAGCGTGCCGGGCCAGGTACATGCCTCCGCCTTTGCCGCGAACGGTTTTGAGAAAACCTTTGCCGGACAGGCCGTGGACGACCTTGACCAGATGATTGCGGGAAATGCCGAAATTTTTTGAAACCTCGTCGACGGTGACTTTCCGATCCCCGTGCAATCCCGCATAGATGAGGACACGAAGGGAATAGTCCGTATACCGTTTCAAACGCATGCGAGAGTCCGGTGTCAGCCGAGAGCCATTTGCCCCGCCGCCGCAGTCTCTTTGCTATTGGCCTGTCGGCGGTCGACATATATAAGATATATACTACATATATGTTCATGAGAAAAAAAGACAAGATATCGGATTTCGCATGGACAATCCCTTTTTGACCCGCCGTTTTCGTTTTTGCCGTTTTCGTTTGGGTGGCGGTGAACAGCCGCCGCCGCGGCGGCGATTATATGAGTGTCCAAAAACCGGCCGCGCGCTTTCGTGTACCGCACCCGGTTTCCTGGACACAAGTTTGTCATGCGGCGGGCCTGACTGACATCGCCGCGTTGCACAACTCTCTGGCCTGATTGGGGCTCAGGAAGCCGTTCTTCTCGACCAGCCATTGGGCGTTGTACCGGTCCACGAACTGACGGACGGCATTCCGCAATTCGTCGAGGTTGCGATAGACACGGCCATGGATGACCTGCTCCTTCAGGGTGCGGTTGAACCGCTCCACCACGCCGTTGCCCTGCGGCTCGGCGACGAAGGAATAGGATGGGTGAATGCCCCAGAACTTGATCTGGTTGGTGAAGTGGTCCGACAGGTACTGGGTGCCGTGATCCATCAGCAAGGACAGTCCACGGGCACCAGGATTCAAGTTGCGTCTGGAAGGCCCTATGGCTCGGCTACGAGGAAGACGGGCTTGATTACGAGGACAGGTTACGGGAGCATCTTGAAAAAACCGGCCGGGTGCGGTGACTGAATGAATTCGCCCCGCATGGTCGCCGGAGCAGATCGCCGGCATGCTCAGGCTCGAAGGATCAGAGCACAGCGTCAGCGTCGAGACAATCTACCGTAGACACGAACCCTTTTTTCGAGCATTGCGCCCGAAAATTCGCCGGACGTTGCGCAGTCAAAAGCAGCTTATGATTGGGATGCTACTAGGAGAAAATAAACTATAAGTACTGCCGAGATGATGAAAGCTGCGCTCCCGAAGGCGAAATCCCATTGGTCGATGGGGTCGATCATGTGTTTCATGATGATAACTGTCCTAATATAAAGTTGAGAGTTGGCCTTTATATTGATGTAGATGAAATTTCCCGGCGCGCAACGGCGATTTGTTCAACGCAGCATTGCATAAAGCGCATGGCTGGAAAACGCATGGCCAAGTCTCTTAAAGCATTGTCTATGTTGATAAGAATCGGCCTTTATTGGTTTCCCCTCGCTATTTTGGTCGCCCTTGCGCCGGCCCCGGCCACTGTAAGCGGCGGTGCAAAAGCAAACCTTTGCGGCGTCTTTTTTTTGTGCCGCCCGCCGCTTCTCTTATTGGCAACCGGCCGGCGCGCTTCCCCGCCTCCCATCCAAGAGCCCGCCATTAGCTGTGACTGACGTCACAACACTTTCCCGGCGTTTGCGATAACATCCCGCTCGCCTGGGAGGAGCAACGCCAGGGCATTGTCACGTTAACGTTATTTACTTGGTTTGAGGACTGATAGCCCCGAGGCTGTATGTATAAATATCAATCATTTGGCGCACCGCCGCGGACCATCATATATGCTATATAA
>DUZD01000096.1 GCA_013349695.1 Rhodospirillaceae bacterium | reverse complement strand
GGAGGAAACCGCGGGACGGGTTAGGCTCGGCGTATCGGCTTGCGTGATCTATGGGGATTTGAGGGTTGGGCGATGCTTTTTGAGCGCAAGGATGGTCAATCGGTGGCAGCGGTTTGCCGGATTGAGGCGCCTTGGCGGCGGTCATACAGGGTTGAGCATCCGGCTTTCGTCATTGATTGGCGTTGACGGGGCCGGCTTGGGATGGAGCCGGTGCCGAGGATGGCATCGAGCAAGTTCACCTTGCTGGCGCCCAAGGCGGCCGTCGATCCGAAGAGGACGCGGATCCCCGCTTGTGTTCTCCTGGATCGACCCAAACGTTTCCCGGCCTTCCCTGGCACCTTGTCTTTTTCCACAAAACCGGCGATGAAGGAAGCATGTCAACGCATCGCCACGCCGTCCCGCCTCGTCTGCTACCGGCGGCCGTGGTCTATGGGCCGAGAACCGCGGATCGCTCGCTGCTTGCCCGCTTTGCCCAGGAGCTGCGGGAACGCGGTTTCCGCGTTGGCGGGTTGGTGCAGGCGGCGTCCCTGGACGGCGGCGGCGCCAAGATCGGCATCGACGCCATCGAGGTAGATACTGGCCGCCGCATCCCCATTTCGCGGCCTACCGCCAGCCAGCGGCGGGCCGGGGAGTGCGGTCTCGACACGGCGGCGCTGGCGGACGCGTCGGGAGCTCTCCGCCGTGCCGTCGCCGAGCGCATGGACCTTGTGGTCGTCGAGAAGTTTGGCGACCAGGAGAGCAGTGGCGGCGGTTTCGCCGACGAGCTCCTCGCCGCCATGGCGGAAGGCCTTCCCACCATCGCCTCCGTACCGGCGGCGGCTCTTGATGACTGGAACCTGTTCAGCGGTGGGCTGGGTGAACTGCTGCCTTACGACGAGGCGGCCCTGTGGCGCTGGTGGGGACCGCATCGACTCTATGAGGACCTGGTCCGAGGCGTCGGCGAGGCGCCCGCCAGACGGGTGATCGCCGGGCCGGTCTGGACCATCGTCGAGGGGCCGGAAGGTTGCGGTGCCGTCCCGACACCAGGCCAGGAAGGGAATGCCGGCACGTCCCCGTCCAATGCCGCCGGCCTGACGGGACGTCCGTTGTCGGAACTGGCAAGAATGCTGCTTTCCTGGGACCCCTTTGAAGCGGCGGTCGGACTGGCCGCCGTCAATGCCCATTACAACCGCTACGACCTCGAGGAAAGTACCGAGAGCGATCTCGGCGGATTCGAGGCTTGCGGCGAACTCCTCGTCGAGGCGGCTTGGCGGCTTGCGGACAAAGAGGAGACGTTGATCGAGGCTCGCAGGTTGGTCGACCATGGCCTACCCACGCTGCTCGCGGCGAAGGGCCTGGGATCGGTGGCCCTCGCCGGACCCGGAACGCCCCTGACGCCGCGCCTTTTCACTTACGGCATAGCCGTTCTTTCCGGCTTGGTGATCGAGGACCCGCAAGGCGCCGCCGTCCTGGCTGCTTGCGGAGAGGAAGGCAACATCGGGCGCCACGCCCGACCGCTCGTTTTGGCGGTTCTTCGATCGCCGGAAGATCAGCGTTAAAAAAACCGCGCACGCGGCCGAACAGGACAGGCGAACACCGCCGGCAGGGTGAAGGCCAGATGGTAATACTCCACTGGCAACAGTTCGGCCTATCGCGCCGGCATCCGTTGCCGGCGGCGGATGTTGCGCAATTTGGCGACGTTGCGGTTGTGGTCGGCCAACGTGTGGGCGAAAGCGTGGCCGCCGGCGCCGTCGGCGACGAAGTAAAGCTCGTCGGTCACCGCCGGGTTGAGCACCGCCTCGATGGCGGCCCGGCCAGGATTGCAGATGGCGGCGGGCGGCAGGCCGTCGATCAGATAGGTGTTGTAGGGTGTTGGCGTCCGCAGATCGGCGTGGCTCAAAGGCCGTTTCAACGCCCCCCTGGCAAGCGCCAATCCATAGGCCACCGTCGGATCCGATTGCAGCCGCATGCCCCGGCGCAGGCGGTTGAGGAAGACGGCGGCGACGCGCCCGCGTTCTTCTCGCCTGGCCGTTTCTTTCTCGACGATGGAAGCCAAAATCAGCGCCTCGCCGGGGCTCGTTAACGCCGAACCCGGCGCCCGGCCGGCCCACAACTGGCCGAGGGTCTCGTCCATGGCCCTGGCCATGCGGGCGATGACGGCGTCGCGGCGGTCGCCATGGGAGAAATGGTAAGTCTCGGGCAGCAACGTCCCCTCGGCGGGCGCCGGCCCGGTCAAGCCCGTCAGTTCCTTGGTGGCATCGAGCAGGACCACGACTTGCCCGACCGTCAGCCCCTCGGCGACGGTTAGGCGCCGGACCACGGCCTTGCCGTCTTGCAGGAGCTTGACGATTTCCTCGGGACTGATGCGAGCCGGAAAAAAATATTCGCCGGCGCGCAGCCTCCTGTCGGCTCCGCCGAGAAGGGCGGCCAAGCGAAAGATCCAAGGATCGGCAAGAACCCCGGCCGCGGCGAGGACGTTGGCGATATCGCCGACCCCGGCGCCGCGGGGTATGATCACGGCGGTACCCGCCGGCAGCGGACCAGGCCTGACGAATTGAGCATATCCCCAAATGAAAACGCCAACCGAGGTGACGCCGAGAACTAGAAGCAAATAAGCTAGGCGTGCCAGGGACCGGCCCATCGGGATATCAAGGCGGCGGCTGAAAGATCAAGGAAGCGTTGGTTCCGCCGAAGCCAAAGGAATTGGTAAGGACCGCCCGCACTTTTCGCTCCTTGGCCTGATGGGGAACCAGATCGAGGTCGCAGCCGGGAGACGGATTGTCCAGATTGAGGGTCGGCGGCACCACCCCGTCCCGCATGGCGAAGATCGAGAAGATGGCCTCGACGGACCCCGCCGCGCCCAACAGATGGCCGATGGCGGACTTGGTGGACGACATGGAAAGTTCATGGGCGGCCGGCCCGAACAACCGTTTCACCGTCGCCAGTTCGATTGCATCGCCCAAGGGAGTCGAGGTTCCGTGGGCGTTGATGTAATCGATATCCTCCCGGTTCAGCTTGGCCCGCTTGAGCGCCGCTTGCATGCAACGATAGGCTCCGTTCCCATCCTTGGCGGGCGCGGTGATGTGATGGGCATCTCCCGACATGCCGTAACCGACCACTTCGGCATAGATGTTGGCGCCGCGCTTTTTGGCGTGCTCCAGTTCCTCCAGCACCACGATCCCGGCGCCCTCGCCCATGACGAAGCCGTCGCGGTCCACGTCCCACGGCCGAGAGGCCGTTTCCGGTGTATCGTTGAAATGGGTCGACAAGGCCTTGGCCTGGGCGAAGCCGGCGATGCCGAGGCGGCAACAAGCGGCTTCCGCCCCCCCCGCCACCATGACGTCGGCGTCGTCGAGCATAATCATTCGGGCGCCGTCGCCGATGGCGTGCGCGCCGCTCGAACAGGCCGTGACCACCGCGTGGTTGGGTCCCTTGAAGCCGTATTTGATGGAGACGTGTCCGGAAACCAAATTGATCAGGCTGGCGGGGATAAAAAACGGGCTTAGGCGCCTGACACTGACGGTTTCGACTATTATGGCGCTCCGCGATATTTCCGGCAACCCGCCGATGCCGGAACCGATGATGACGCCGGTGCGGCAAAGGGATTCCTCGTCGTCCGGCGCCCAGCCGGCATCCTCGACCGCTTGGCATGCCGCCGCCAAGCCATAGAGGATGAAAGTGTCCATGCGGCGGCGTTCTTTCGGAGTGACCCAGTCGCCGGCGTTGAACAGGCCGTTGGCGCCATCGCCTTCGGATACCTGTCCGGCGATTTTCGCGGGCAAGTCGGAAACATCGAAGGATTGGATGGCGCTGATGCCGGAATGGGCGTTGATCAGGCGTTCCCAAGAAACCTTGGCTCCGCAACCCAGCGGCGTGATGAGCCCAATACCGGTGACAACCACACGTCTCATGCAATTACCATGATCCGGCGCCGGCGCCGATTTTGCCACCGAAACGCTCCGACAGCGACACGGCCCCGCCCTTCATCGGCCCAAAGCTCAGGAGCTTTGAGATTCGATAAAATCAACAGCGTCCTTGATGGTCAGGATCTTTTCGGCGGACTCGTCGGGAATCTCACAGCCGAATTCCTCTTCAAATGCCATGACCAGTTCGACCGTATCCAAACTGTCCGCGCCCAGGTCGTCGATGAAACTGGCGTTATCAACCACTTTCGCTTCCTCGACACCCAGATGTTCCAGGACGATTTTTTTCACGCGGTCGGCGACATCACTCATGGTTTCTGTCCTCGGATTTAAAATTCATTTTCACGCAAAAATTGGAGGCTGCATTCTCTCCCGGCCCGTCCAGGTTCTATATCACTTACGACTCCGCGATCTTTTAATTCCGGCGATTCCCAAGAATCATGTCTGGATGGCGATTGGCCCCGTTTCCTAACACAGATTATGAGCCTTGACCAGCATCCAGGAAAAGGCCTTAAAAAGCCGGGATTTGTGCTAGATCATCGCCATCCCGCCATTCACGTGGATGGTCTGGCCGGTGACGTAGGCCGCTTCGTCGCTGCTCAGATAGACGACGGCGGCGGCGACCTCGGCGGCGGTACCTAAACGTCCGCCGGGGATCGTCTTCAGAAGATTTTCCTTCTGAGCGTCGGTGAGCGATTCCGTCATCGGTGTGGCGATGAAGCCGGGGGCAACGCAATTGGCGGTGATTCCTCTTGTCGCCACTTCCCGGGCCATGGACTTGATCATGCCGATGAGCCCCGCCTTGGAAGCGGCGTAATTGGCCTGGCCGGGGTTTCCCGTCACCCCGACGACTGAAGTAATGGCGACGATCCGACCCCATCGTTTTTTCATCATTCCCTTGAGGGCGGCGCGGGACAATCGGAAAGCCGCCGTGAGATTGACGTCCAAGACTCTCCCCCAGTCTTCGTCCGGCATCCGCATGGCCAGACTGTCGCGAGTCGTTCCGGCGTTGTTGATGAGAATGTCGACGCCGTCCATCGCCGCCGCGGCGTCCCGAAGCAAGGCTTCCGCGCCCTCGGGCTCGGCCAGATCGCAAGGAATCACGTGGACGCGCTCTTGCAAATCATCGGCCAGGGCCTGAAGGGCGGCGGTCCGCGTCCCCGACAGGGCGACGGTCGCCTTTCGGGCGTGCAGCGCCCTGGCGATGGCGCCGCCAATGCCGCCCGAAGCGCCCGTCACCAACGCCGCTTTTCCATTCAAATCAAACATGGTTTGCCCGTCCTTCCATGCCAAAACAACAAAGACGCCTTGAGATAAACTTTTTTACAGGGTTTTCAAGAATGCCTCGATTTCGTCCGGCGCCGTCACGGCAACGCCGGTCAGATCGCGGTCGATGCGCCTGACAAGGCCGGTCAGTACCTTGCCGGAGCCGACTTCGACCAGGGTATCGACACCCTTGCCCAACATGTAAAGCACGCTTTCGCGCCAACGCACCATGCCGGTCACTTGCTTGACGAGTAGACGGCGAATGTCGGCGGGATTTTCCACCGGCCCGGCGGTAACGTTGGCGATCAGGGGCACCGCCGGGCCTGAAACCGTGATCCCGTCCAGGGCAACGGCCACGGCCTCGGCCGCCGGCGCCATCAGCGCGCAATGAAAAGGGGCGCTGACCGGCAGCAAGATGCATCGCCTGGCCCCCCGTCCGGGGGCGGTTTCGAGGACCCGCCCGATGGCGGCGCGGCAGCCGCTGAGGACCACCTGCCCCGGTGCGTTGTCGTTGGCGGCCTCGCAAACATCGCCCTCGGCCGCATCGGCGGCAACGGCCCGGGCCTCGTCGAGGTCGAGACCGATCAGCGCCGCCATCGCCCCTTCGCCGACAGGGACCGCGTCTTGCATGGCCCGTCCGCGTAGTTTGAGAAGTGTCGCCGCATCGGCTAGCGACAAGGCTCCGGCCGCGGTCAAAGCCGTATACTCGCCCAAGGAATGGCCGGCGACGAACCGGCAGGCTTCGCCGGCATCCAATCCGCCTTCCTCTTCGATGACGGCCATCGCCGCCATGCTCACCGCCATCAGGGCGGGCTGGGCGTTTTCGGTCAGCATAAGCTCCTCTTCCGGGCCTTCGAACATCAGCCGTTTGAGGTTCTGCTTCAAGGCCTCGTCCACTTCCTCGAAGACCTGCCCGGCGGTCGGGAAAACCTCGGCCAATTCCTTGCCCATGCCGACGGCCTGGCTACCCTGGCCCGGAAAAATAAATGCGCGCGTCATATGTTGATAGCCCATCCTGGGTCGGCATGAAGGGAGGCTGAAAAGTCATAGCGGCAAAGGATCATCTGTCAAGCGCGGGCGGACCGGGAACCGGCATCGCGGGCGGCGCCAGGCGGTCGCGCGGCGGTGAAAAAACGCTCCACCTGGCGGCATCCTTGCCTTCAGGCTTCATTTGTGTATAGTTCCGCGCTTTCTTCTTCCTGCCGGGAGTGGCCCGGCTATACCCGTTACGGTTTCTTCGCGGCGGGCTGAGAAAAGCCGAAGGGAGATTTAACCAAATGCCTCTTTACGAAAGCGTGTTCATCGCACGCCAAGACATTTCGGCGTCCCAGGCCGACGCCCTGGCCGATGATTTCTCCAAGTCAATCGAAGAAAATGGCGGCAAGGTCGTCAGCCGGGAAAACTGGGGCTTGCGCACCCTGGCATACAGGATCAAGAAAAACCGCAAGGGTCATTATATTCTTCTCAACATCGACGCGCCAGCCGCCGCCGTTCAGGAAATGGAGCGGCAAATGCGTCTGCACGAGTACATACTGCGTTATCTCACGCTGAAGGTGGACGAACTCGCAACGGAGCCGTCGTTGATGGTGCAAAACCTTGCCCCGCGGGATGAACACCCGCACCACGCTGGCGGCGGCGGCGGCGGCGGCGTC
The DNA here is from genome assembly GCA_013349695.1 of Rhodospirillaceae bacterium. Classification (GTDB taxonomy): domain Bacteria; phylum Pseudomonadota; class Alphaproteobacteria; order Rhodospirillales; family 2-02-FULL-58-16. Next base: position 2,154 of record DUZD01000096.1, on the reverse strand, counting down.
AACGACAAACAAACCGTTAAAGGAGATGGCCAATGAGGGCTCCGCGGCAAAAATCCGGTGCCCCGGAGAGCGGCGGCAAAAGGCGGCGGCCTTTTTTACGGCGCCCCAAAACCTGCCCTTTTTCCGGCGACAAGGCGCCGAAAATCGATTACAAGGACGTGCGTCTTCTGCAGCGCTACATTTCCGAACGCGGCAAGATCGTTCCCAGCCGCATCACCGCGGTTTCCGGCAAGAAGCAGCGTGAATTGACGACGGCGATCAAGCGAGCCCGTTTCCTCGCCCTGATCTCTTATATCGTCAAATAAACCAACGGCCGGAAACAGTGGGACCGAAGGTCGCGCCTAGCGTCGAGGTACAGGCGCGGCGCAGCAAATAGAGGAAACGTGATGTCCAAGGGTTGGTTGATTGCCTTGGCCGGCGGCGTCTTGAGCGTGCTCGCTTCCATGGCCTTTCTGGGCGGTTCGCCGGGAGGCTGGTTTTTCGTCTACCTGGCGCCGATGCCTTTGTTGCTGGTCGGGCTGGGACTGGGTCCGGCGGCGGCAACGGTGGCCGGCGGCGGCGCTATCGTCGTCGCCGGACTGGCGGCCGGCCTGTTGGCGGTGGGCTTTTACGGTTTGGTTTTCGTCCTCCCCACCTGGCTTGTCGCCCAATTGGCTTTCATTAAAAGACAGGATGCGGACGGCGCCCTGTCGTGGTTTCCCGCCGGCTGGATTTTGAGCTGGCTGGCGGTCCTGGCGGCGGCGGTCTTTCTGGCCGCGTCGGCGATAAGCTACGATATCGGAGTCGATAAAGCGGTTTCCATGCACCTGAACGACGCCTTCAGCGTCATTGCGTCATCACTGCCGGAGGCCAATCGCCCGCAGTGGGAGGCCAATCGCCCGCAGTTTGTGGCCTTGCTGACGCCGTTATTTCCGGGCGTGGTGGGAACGACCTGGGTGATGCTGACGGTGCTCAATGGAGCGGTCGCGCAAGCGATTCTGGTCCGCATGAAACGGAATTTGAGGCCGAGCCCCTCATTTTCCGGCTTGGCGCTACCGCATTGGATGTCTTGGCTTGTGGTCGGCGGCGCCACCGTGGCATTGATTGGCTCGGGGCAAATGGAGTACATCGGCCGCAACCTTGTGGTTATTTTGGCCGTTCCGTTTTTTTTCCTGGGCTTGGCCGTTATCCATGCGGCGATCAAGCGAACGCCCTTTCCGGGGGCTTTGTTGGCGATTTTTTATCTTGCTTTCATGCTTTTCGGCTGGATAGTTTTCGCTGTCGCTGGAATTGGCTTGGCCGAACAATGGGCCGGATTGCGGCAGCGTTTCGCCGGCCCCGGCAAGGAGAAAGAGTGATGGAAGTCATCTTGTTGGAACGCGTGGGGAATCTTGGCCAGATGGGCGATGTGGTTAACGTCAAGCCCGGCTTTGCCCGCAATTACTTGATCCCCCAAAACAAGGCGTTGCGCGCCACCGAAAAAAACCGCCGCCATTTCGAGGAACAGTGGTCGCAACTGGAGGCCGCCAACCTGCAACACAAATCGGAAGCCGAGAAGATCGGCGCCAAGTTGGACGGGCTCATAGTGTTGCTGATCCGCCAGGCCGGCGATACGGGCCAGCTTTACGGCTCGGTCAATGCCCGCGACATCGCCGGCGAAGTGACCGAGGCCGGATTTACCATCAGCCGCCAGCAGGTGAAATTGGCGCAACCGATCAAGGCCCTCGGCCTGCACCGGATTCGCATCGACCTGCATTCGGAGGTTTCGGCCGGTGTCATCGCCAACGTCGCCCGCTCGGACGAAGAGGCCAAGCTCCAGGCGAAGACCGGCAAGGCCGTCGTCGGCAGCGACGAGGAGGAAAGAATAGCCGAGGAAGAAGCCGCCCGGAAGGCCGCCCTGGAGGCCGAGAAGGTCTTCGAGGAAGGCGCCGCCCCCACCGCCGAGGAACTGATGGAGGAGGCCGCCGGGGACCTGATGGAGGACGCCGCCACGCAAGCGGCCGAAAAAGCGGCGGAAGAGAAAGCCGAAGCCGGCGAGGAAGCCGCCGCCGAAAAAGAAGAAAAAGAAGAAGCTGGCGACAACAGCGAACAGGCCGGGGAGAAAGAAGGCTGATACCGCCGGTGGCGGTAGCCCCGAGCGTGCAAGCGTGGGGCAAAGGTGGGGTTACGGGGGGG
>DUZD01000095.1 GCA_013349695.1 Rhodospirillaceae bacterium | reverse complement strand
AGAAGAACGGCTTCCTGAGCCCCAATCAGGCCAGGGAAAAGTGGAATGCGGTGTTGTCAGTCAGACCCGCCGCATGACAAACTTGTGTCCGGGAAACCGGGTGCGGTACACCGAGACCAAGGCTCAATCCGTTGCCGGTCCAGACCGTTGCGCCGCCAGTTAAAATGGACGAACCCGCGGCCGCTTTCGCTGGAACAGTGACCGCCATGCCGGCTTTTCCCGCCATCGCGCCGCCTGCTTTAGCCGCGGCCGCGACCTTGCCGGTTCCCATTCCTTGAGCAGCCGCTGTATTTGCTTGGGTTGCGGCCGCCGCCTTGACGTCCGCCATCCTTTCAAGCTGTTCGGCCATCGTCTCTAATTCCGCCGGGCTTTTGCCCAGTGCGAACTGCTGCAAAGTCGCCATTGGGATCGTTCCTCCTGTTCACCGAAAAAACGAGGACTTTATCAAAAAAATAACATGCCCGAACTAACGTCGATGTATCTCGGGTCGATAACTATACCCCGCCCCGCGCGAATCAACCACCAATTAATATAATCCAGCGGTCCCTGAATAGAGGAGCTGGCGGGTTGACTTGGAAAGCGCCGCTTAAAGACACTCCAGGAACCGCACCGCCGAGCCCCTGGGCTCGCCCAGGAGTTCGCCTTCGCGCATGACCTGAAGGCCGCGGACGAAGGTGGCGACGGGCCAGCCGGTTGCGTCCATTCCCTCGAAAGGCGTCCAGCCGCAGCGGCTGGCGATCCACATCGAGGTGATGGCGCGCCGGGCTTTCAGGTCAACGACGGTGAAATCGGCGTCGAAACCGGCGGCGATCCGTCCCTTTCCGGAGATGGCGAAAACGCGAGCCGGCCCGGCGCTGGTCAAATCGACGAATCGCCCGAGGCTGAGCCTGCCCTGATGCACGTGATTCAGCATCACCGGCACCAAGGTTTGCACGCCGGGCATGCCGGACGGGCTTTCAGGGTAGGGCCTGTCCTTGTCTTCCTTTAAATGCGGGGCGTGGTCGGAGCCGATGCAATCGACAAGGCCGTTGTCGACGGCGGTCCACAGGGCGTCCCGGTGGCGCGCCTCCCTGATCGGCGGATTCATCTGCGCAAGCGTTCCCAACTCATCGTACGTTTCGGGCGCCACGAGGGTCAGGTGCTGGGGCGTCACCTCGACGGTGGCAATGTCGTGATGACCGCCGAGCAGGGCCATTTCGTCGGCCGTGCTTACATGCAGAACGTGAACCCGGCGCTTCGTTCCCCGGGCCAGCCGCAAAAGCCTCCGGGTGGCGAGAAGGGCCGTTTTCGCGTCCCGCCATTGTGGGTGCCGGTGAACCTTGGCGCCGCCTTCGACCAGCTTGAACCGGTCTCGCAAGCGGTCCTCGTCCTCGCAATGCACGGCGCAACGCCGGCAGCCGTTGGCCAGGACCTGGGCCAAGGTGGTTTCGTCGGCGACAAGCAGGCCGCCGGTCGAACCGCCCATGAAAATTTTGACCCCGGCGCAACCAGGCAGGCGTTCCAGGTCGTTCAAATGCTCGACATTCGCGGCCGTCGCGCCGACGTAAAAAGCGATGTCGACCCAGGCCCGGTTTTTGGCCCGGCGGCATTTGTCGGCCAAGGCGGCGGCGCTAATGGTCGGCGGCTTGGTATTGGGCATCTCGAAGACCGCCGTAACTCCGCCCAGGGCCGCCGCCGCGCTGCCGGTGGCGATGTCTTCCTTTTCCGTCAGGCCCGGTTCGCGAAAGTGAACCTGGGTGTCGATGACGCCGGGCAGGATGTGAAGGCCGGCGGCGTCGAAAACTTCCACCGCCCGGAATCGGCCCAGGTCCCCGATGCTTTTGATCAATCCGTCCGCCACGCCGACGTCGGCTTCACCGATGGCGGACGGGGTGACGCAGGTGCCGCCTTGCAAGACGAGATCGAAAGTCTCCGCCATGACGTTTGAATCTGTTCCTTTCAGGCCGCGCCGAGGAGGGACCGTCCTGGCCGACACCCCTTGAACGGGCTTGGTGGAAGCTTAGAGCATTTCCCGTTTGCCAGGGAATCGGTTCCGGCCCGCTCCCCCTCCCGGACAACCGGGACGGCGATTAACCAGCCGTTTACCGATGGTTGCTATGGTCGAGGCATGATGGAGCCGAAGCCTATCATCAGCGATGCCGAAATCGTACAGTCGGCGATAACGATGCTGAAAAATCACGGCAGGAACGCCTGCGCGATCGCTACCATGCATGCCGACATGTTTCTCTGCTTTGACAACATCGAAGGCTACCGCTTGTGGAAGCGGATCGAAATGGTGGTCGAGGAAATGCTGGTGAAGAAAAGCACCGCCGGAGTGCGGCTCCATTGATCCGCGAGATTCGTTCGAGACGGCCAGGAGATAGCTGAGATGGAAAAAATCGTCCTGATTCTCGATCCCGGCGAAAAAGGGATCGTCGGCAACATGGTGGTCGAGAACACCAGCGATTCGACGATCGAACTCGGTGTCCAGGGCGACGGTCCGATTCTCAGGGACAAGCTGATGATCAAGGCCGAGCAGGCGACAAGTCCGGCGTTGAAAATCTATTACATGGTCATGAACATGTATCTAGACCCCGCCGGCTTCGAATCCAATTACAAGCCGTTCCTGGATCTGTCGCGGGAACTGGTTTCCGAAGTGCCGTCAACCGGCATGATCATGGCCGATATCGGCGAAGCCCTCATCGGCGGCGATTACCGGGACGCTTTTGAAAAGTGTTTCGAACTCATGGAGTACGAGGCCCTGCTCGAACAAGCCGCCATGGAAAAAAAACGAGGCAAGAAAGCCGACAACGATAACAGCGACGGCAACGGCGCGGGCAAGGGCGGTTAACCGGCGGCGCTCCCCCCGTAGCCGCGGCTTACTCGGATATGAGACAGAGAACGGACTCCGGCATTCGGAATGCCGGCTTCGCGTGAGAAAGCGGTCGTGAATCAACGATGGGCTGGATGGCGGAAATTAGCCAATAAGAGACATTGTGTCATCGGGTGGCTTTGGAGGGAAAACTCTTCAAATGGCGGAGCGATTTGGGTACCCTCGGCGTGGATTTGAAGGTTATCTGGGAAATGTCGGCTTAGACGAAATGAGTGTGCTGAGCCAGGAGCCGGATTCCGCTGACGGCCGGAAGCTGTTGACCTTTTTCTACGTGGATAGGCGCCGTCATGCTGCTCGTATTCACTACCCGTGAAAAGCTCCTGCATCTGTTGCCGAAAGGGGGGGACATCGCTGAGATTGGCACCTTCAGGGGCGACTTCGCCCAGCAAATCCTTGATGTCTCGGAGCCAAGCCAACTGCACCTGATCGACCCCTGGGGGCACCAAACGAGGGCGGACTACCAACGGGACGAATCGAACCTCCCGGACAGCGGGCACGAGGGGAATCTGAAAATAGTAAGGGGCCGCTTCGCCGACGAAATCGAGGAAGGACGGGTCGTCCTCCACCGCGACTACTCGCACCGGGTGGCCAAGGATTTCGAGGATCACGCATACGACTGGATATACATCGACGGCATGCACACCCATGACGCCGTCCTGGGGGATCTCACGGGCTTCGAGAGCAAGGTGAAACCCGGTGGCCTCATTCTGGGCCACGATTACGCGAATTACGCCGGCCTTGAAAAGCAGGGTTACGGCGTCGTCGAGGCCGTCGACGAATTCGTCGCGCAGTCCAGGTTCGACCTCGTCGCCTTGACTGCGGAAGGGCACGCGACCTATCTGCTCGGCGACATGTCGTCACCCGAGACGACGGAATTCGTTCTGTCGAAAATCATCTACAACATCCCGGCGGTCATGGAGATCATGGGTTACTCGGGAACGATGTTCCGTCAGAAGGTCGTCGAGTTCCCGAACCGGGAGCCTCGCCTGCTGACCTCCTTCAGCCTCGGAAGCTCTGGAGAACGATGACGCCTTCACCCCCATTCCTGGCCGCCGTCATCGGTCCAACTAAGCCTAAGTTCGCCCACCAGATGTGCCTGGGCATCGTCAATGGCATCCAGGCGAACGGTTGCGATGCACGTTTTTTCGCCATCAACGACCGGAAAAAATATTTCCTTTTGCAGGAATATTACTGGCAGCGGAGACGCGACGGACTTCCCTTCCACATCATCGACATCAACGGAGCGGTCCTCCAGCCGCCAGCCGATATCCACCTGAGGGCCAAGTTTTCCTATATCATTGACCACCCGGTTTTCCATCTGGAACGGATCAGGGATTATCCGGGAAAGCTGGTCGCCGGATACGTCGACATCATCCAGAAAGCCGATCAGGACATTCTCGGTCTGACCCGGCCATCGGTCTTCCTTCCCCATGCCGGTCCCGAGCCGGAGAGCGATATCCTGCCCATGGCCGAGCGTGACCTCGACATCCTTTACTGCAGCAACATCTCCCCCCTTCTCATCAGTGAGGTCGCCTGGGAGAGGCTGCAGCGAATGCCCAAGGCAATACAGCCTCTGGTCCGGGAAAGCATCGACCGAATCATCGCCGGCGGCCTGCCTCCGTTTCGGTGCATTCTGGATGTTGCCCGGGAGCATTCTATAGACCTGATAGGCGATTTCGACGCCGCCGAACTGGAAGACGCCTGTTCGATGGTCGAGGACTTCGTCACCGCCGTCTACAGGGTGGAGGTGCTCAAGTCCCTGTCGGGCCTGAACCTGCACGTGGTCGGCCAAATCCCCCGCGACCTGGGCAAGACGGCCGTCTTCGGAGAAGCGGCCAACCTCAGCATTTACAACTACATTCCCTTCGACAGAATGATTGGCATGCTGAAGCGGACAAAGCTGCTCCTCAACATGAACCCGGTCCTGGCCGGAGGCTCCCACGAGCGCATCTGGGAGGGCATGGCGAACGGCTGCGCCATCGCCACCAACGAAAGCATCTTCATGCGGGAGTGCTTCGAGGACGGCCGGGAAATCCTCATTGCCGGACATGACAAGGAGGCCTTCGCCCAAGGAATCGCCGAGGTCATCGGCAACGAAAACGCACTGACGGCAATGGCTTCGGCGGCAATGGAGAAATTCGCCAAGGACCATACCTGGGCGGTCAGGGTCCGCGATATCATCATGGCGATGGAGTCTCTGCCCTGAGAATTCCCATTCCCTGGCCTAAAGGGGTTGGTCGAACCTGTCCTGGTACTGACGCCGCCGAAGACAGGGACTGAAGAAGACAATGGGTTTTTGACGGCAAGCGAAGTTGCGACACTCAAATTGAAAGCCGACCTTGTGACACGACCCTTCAACCCGCCAGAATGTCCGAGTTGGGTCCAGGCTGTGTCAAAACGTGAAGTCTGCTAGAATTCCATCATGTTGTTGGTGGGGGTTTTACGATGAAGCGTTTTGTTGAAGGCGAGGACCGTAGCCAGAGCACATTATTTCCCGAGCGCCTGGAAGATTATGTTGGCGAGGACAACCCGGTGCGGGTGGTTGATGTCTTTGTTGATGAACTTGATCTTGGCAGTCTGGGTTTTAGGCGAGTTGAGCCCCTGGCGACCGGCAGGCCATCCTATCATCCTTCGATTTTGCTGAAGCTTTATATTTACGGCTACCTAAACCGGGTTCAATCGAGCCGCCGCCTTGAACGAGAGGCCAAGCGTAATGTGGAAGTGATGTGGTTGACGGGTCGCCTGGCGCCGGATCACAAGACGGTCGCCAACTTCCGCAAAGACAATGGTTCTGCAATCCGTAAAGTCTGCTCTCAGTTCGTCGCCCTGTGCCGCCAGCTTGATCTGTTAGCCGAGGCAAGCGTGGCGATCGATGGCTCCAAGTTCAAGGCAGTTAACACACGCGACAAGAACTTCACGCGGGCGAAGATGAAGCGCCGCATGGAGCAGATCGAGGAGAGTGTTGAGCGCTATCTGCACCAACTGGACAGTGCGGACAGACAGGAGCCGTCTCTGGCCCGCACGACCAAGACGACCCGCATGAAAGACAAGATCGCCACCCTGAAAGACGAGATGCAGCGTCTGGAAAAGCTTGAGGCTCGGATGCTTGCAACGCCGGACAAGCAGATATCCCTCACCGATCCTGATGCCCGTTCCATGGCCACAAGTGGCCGAGGCAGCGGCATGGTGGGCTACAACGTTCAGGCAGCGGTGGACACCGGCCATCATCTGATCGTTGCCCACGAAGTGACCAATGTCGGCAACGACCGTTCTCAACTCTCCTCCATAGCCAAGCAAACAAAGGTGGCTCTCAAGGTAGACAAGCTCGATGTGGTTGCCGACCGTGGTTACTTCAGCAGCACAGAGATATTGGCCTGCGAAGAGGACGGCATCACGGTTACCCTTCCCAAAGCGATAACCTCAGGCGTCAAGGCCAAGGGCCGGTTTGGAAAGCAGGACTTTGTCTATGTGGCCGAAGACGATGTCTATCTTTGCCCTGCCGGTGAACGCTTGGTCTACCACTACACAAACGAAGAAAAAGGGATGACCTTGTACCGCTACTGGACCAATGCCTGCCAGGAATGCGCCATCAAGGATCAATGCACTACTGGCAAGGAGCGCCGGATTACCCGTTGGGAGCACGAACGCATTCTGGAGTCCGTCCAGCAACGGCTTGACGAGCATCCGGAGAAAATGCGCCAGCGGCGGGAAACGGTCGAGCATCCGTTTGGAACCATCAAATACTGGATGGGCTATACCCACTTCCAGATGAAGACACTGAAACGGGTCGGCACCGAGATGGCGCTGCATGTGCTGGCTTACAATCTCAAGCGGGTCATGAATATCCTGGGCATCGCCCCGCTGATCGCGGCAATGAAGGCGTAGTTGTTCCTCTTTGTGCCCGTATTCGGCCAAATCGCCGTACACTCCCCCCAAACCCTGCCCATCAGCTCCTGCCAGTCAAACATACCGACAAAACCTGAAAAACCGCCCCAAAAAACCGTTCAAAATCACAGGCGCGTCACACAGAGAAAACGGCAAGCGTTTTGACACAGCCTGGGTCATTAACGGCTGTTAGCGATGGTTTGAAACTTCTTCTGTTAAGCGCCTCAAAGCGGACATAAACAACAGAAATGACGTCCCGGTCCCGGAAAACCAAACGACAGGCCTGGCGGTTTGGACGGTGGGCGGAAACTTTTGCCGCTTGGCATCTCAGGTTGCGCGGATACCGCATCCTGGCCCGCGGTTTTCGCACCGCCGTCGGCGAGATCGATATCATCGCCCGCCGGGGAAACACTCTCGCCATGATCGAGGTCAAGGCCCGCGGGAATTTGCGCCAGGCGGCGGAGGCCCTGGGCCGGCGGCAACAACGGCGGATCGCCCGGGCCGCCGCCGCTTACCTGGCTACCCATCCCGCTTGCGCCGGCCTCGACGTTCGATTCGATGTGCTGCTGATCAGCCCCTGGCGGCTGCCGGCGCATCTCGCCGATGCCTGGCGGTGCGAGAAATAAGACGATTGGGAAACATTCCCTTTCGGCCAAGTTCCGGGACATTTAGAATGGCGCGGAATGGCTGCCGCGATGAACGCAATGAAAATAAAGACGCCGCGAAATGCAATCGGATGGCCCGCAAAAGGCCGCATTGGGTTTGCCGCCTGCTGGTTGGCGGTGGCGTTCGCGGCGGCCACGCCTGGGCTCGGCGGTTGCGCGAAAACCGCCGTCGGCACCGGTGCCGTCGTTGGTGTCGCCGCTTACGAGGAGCGCGGCGTCGAAGTCGCCGCCAGCGATCTGAAAATGACCGCCCGGCTCAAGGCCAAGATGATCGATCTCGATCCCGCCATCGCCATCAAGGTCGGCGTCGAGATCCATGAAGGCCGCATCCTGCTGACCGGGATGGTGATAAACGAAAAAACGCGCGCCGATGCCGTCGGCCTGGCATGGCAAACGCCGGGGGTCAAGGAAGTCTATAACGAAATTCAGACCGGCAAAGGCGGCGTTATGGATTTGGCGCTGGATTCCTTGATCACCACCCGGATCAAGTCGAAGATCACCTTCGATAAAAAAATCATGGCCATCAATTACGCCATCGAAACCGTCGACGGGACCGTTTACCTGATCGGCATCGCCCAGGACAAAACGGAACTCGAGCGAGTGATCGCCCATGCGCGCAATGTCGCTTACGTGCGCAAGATCATCAGCCATGTGCGAATGAAGGAAACGCCGTGAAACCGTCGCCGGACATAAGGGCGAAACTGATCCATACCGGGGCCTTGCCGGATGGCCGCCTGGACCTGACGGAAACGGCCTTGACCCTGGCCTCCATTGAGCGTCCCGGCGTCCCCATCGAGCCTTACCGCCGGCATCTCCACCGCCTGGTCTCCGATGTCGGGGTCTACGCCGGCGCTGGCGATCATCGGCGCGGCGGCGTCGAGCGGCGCCAGGAGGCGCTCGGACAGGTCGTCGCCAAGCGCTATGGTTATGGCGGCGCCGATGACGCATACGAAGACCCGGACAACACCAACTTCATGCGGGTGATCGACCGCCGCCGCGGATTGCCCGTTGTTCTGGGCGTTCTCTATTTGCACGTGGCGCGGGCGCTGGGCTGGTCGATGAGCGGACTGGATTTCCCGGCTCGCTTTCTCGTCCGCCTGCAACACGAGAGCCGGCGCGTCATTCTCGACCCTTTCGACGGCGGCCGCGTCCTGACGCCGAAAGGCATGCGCGAATTGACCAAGGCCGCCGCCGGCAACCACGCCGAACTGATACCCGGCCATTACGCCGAGATGAGCAACCGCGACATCCTGCTCAGAGTTCAGGGCAACATAAAGTCGCGCTTGTTGCGAGCCGAACGCTTGGAAGAGGCCCTGGAGGTCATCGAAACCATGCTCCTTTTCGCTCCCGAAGCGGCGGCTCTGTGGCGCGAGGCGGGGCTGCTTTACGCCCGCCTCGACAACGTCAAGGCGGCGGTCTCGGCATTGGAGGAATACATGCGCCACAATACCGGCGATTCGACCCGTTACCGCACTTCCATTCTGCTCCAGGAACTGCGCGAACAGTTGAGTTAGGGCTCGTCACAAAATAACCGCGTCACTTCACTTCCGTCGTCATGCCCGGCCTTTTGGCCCATGCCAAATGGTTGGCAATGAGCCGGGTATCCACGCGGTTGATGCCGAGCGCGGGGCCCGTGGATGGCCGGATCAAGTCCGGCCATGACGACGGAAGGGAGGATGGTGATTCATTTATTCTG
>DUZD01000094.1 GCA_013349695.1 Rhodospirillaceae bacterium | reverse complement strand
GTCGAGATGCCCATGGCGGTCTTGCAGCCGCCGCGCCAGCTCCTCGCCGGGACCGGCTTGGTCGATCGGTTCGGCCGTCTCGTCGATGCCGGGCATCGGCGGGACGGTGATCAGCAAACGCCGTTCGACCGCCGCGTCGGATTCCTCGATCCAGGCATCCAGGGCCAGGTTGAGGAGAATGATCCCGGCGCCGGCGTGGGCCTTGGCGGTGGCTTCCAGAACGGCATGCAGAGCAATGATCAGTTTCTTGTCGCCGCGGTAATGGGCCCTGACGCCAGGAATCAAGGCCTCGTCATGATCCGCCATGACCTCGATGCCGGCGACCAGCAAAAGGCGCCGGCAAGCCCATAAAATGGAACGCCCGGCGGCGCGGAGAGCAAGGTCGCGGCTGCCCAGGTCGAGCAACCGGTCGATGTCGAAGCGCTCGACCCGCGCCAGGTCGGCCAGGTATTCGCCCAGGACCACCGGGTGGGCGCACTCGCCCAAACCGGACAGCGGCGGGGAGAATTCCTCGGATTGGCCCCAATCCACGAACAGATCGGCGGCTTGCCGGTCGACACCGCTGGTCACCGGTTCGAGAAGGGCTTCGATGCGTTCGCCGCCAAGCCGTTGCACCCATTGGCGCATGCTTTCGCCGGCCCGCCGCGTCGCCCCGTATTCCTTGAAAACCAGTTTCAGCGCCGTCTTGGCGTGGGGGGCGGGGATCACCGGCCCGGCGAAGCCGAGTTCGCCCGGCCGCCGGCCGTTGCCTCCCAGATGAATCTGGTAGTGAGGGGCGGGGCGGCCATTGATTTTCTTGGCCAAGCCGTGAAAGCCTATGTCGCCCACATGGTGCTGGCCGCAGGAATTCGGGCAGCCCGAAACGCGCACCCGGATTGCCGGCAAATCGGCCAGTTCGTCGGCGTCGGCGAGCAACTCGGCAGCGAAGGCGTGGGAGTTGGTGATGCCGATCGGGCAGGTGCTGGTGCCCATGCAGGACACCAGGTCGTCCAGGCCCCGCGGCCGTTCGGCGACCACGAAAGCAAGTTCGCGGACTTGTTTGACGAAGGAATCGGCGGCGTTGCCTGGCGGCAGGCCGACGGCGATGATATTCTGATCGCGGGTCAGGCGGAACTCTTGCGCCGCCGCGCCCTCGGCGATGTCCGTTAGTTTTTCGAAACGATCCGAATCCAACAGCCCAAGGGGCGGCCGGACAACCACGGCGACACCGCCATCTTGTTGGTCGATACGCCCGCCGGGTAGGGACGGCGGGCCGTCACCGGCGTCCGGCGTCCGCCATCGCAACGGCCGCCACTGCCGCCTGGGCAGAGCGCGGAGGCGTTCGAACTCCTGTTCGAAAAGCTCAACGAACTTCTCCTCGCCGAACCGTTTGATCAGGAATTTGAGGCGCGAGGCCATCTTTTTCTTGCGGTCGGAAAAGCGGTGGTGGACTCGCGCCAGGGCCTCCTGGACGGCGGCCATCTCGTCTTCGCGGACAAAGTCCTTGATGACGACCCCCGAACGCGGCTGGCTGCCCAGTCCGCCGCCGGCCAGAACCTTGAAGCCCGGCTGGCCGTCCCTGACGATGGCGATGAAGCCCAGATCGTCGATGGAGGCGAAGCCGCAGTCATGGGCGCAACCGGAAATCGTCGTCTTGAACTTGCGCGGCATGTGCTGGACGAGCGGGTGGCGAAACCACATGCCGGCCAGTTGCTCCGCCACCTTGCCGGCGTCGACGCGTTCGTGCGGGCAAATGCCGGCCAAGGAGCAGCCGACGGTGTTGCGGAACGTGTTCCCGGCCGTCTCGCGGGTGGTCACGCCGCCCTGGTTGAGAGCATCGAGAAGGCCCTCGGTGGCGTCCAGGGGAACGAAATAAAGTTGCAGTTCCTGGCGGGTGGTGATGAGGATGTCGCCGCCGCAGAATTTGCGGTTGGCGGCGGCGATGGCGCGGGCCTGGCGAAAGCTCAGCCGGCCGCCCGGAATCTTCGTCCGCACCATGTACATTCCGGCTTGCTTCTGGGCGTAAATGCCGCCGAAGCGCAGGCGGAAAGTCGTCCACCTGTCCTCGGACCACGAGCCTTCCTGGAAACTATGGAGGGCGTCCCGGAATTGATCGAAGTCGGACCTCCGGACAAACGGTTCGGGCGGGCTGCCTTCGGCAACCCGGGGCGGCGTCTCGGCATTGGCAAGCGGCGGCATGATCATATACTACATAGATATTTTGTACATAAATATATATGACATAGTTAACATGGAAAATATATTCAGTCAACAATGAGTCTGATATATTAAAAACGTAATTTTTTGTAATCATATGCAAGCCAGGCCGAAGCGGCCACCGAGCAGGCGTCTTCACGGCGGCGGCAACGTTGCCTATAGTCTCCCACCGGGGAACCGGCAAACATCCAGTCCACGTTTGCGGGAGGAAGTCCATGCATGTCACCATCGTCCACGTCACCGTCAAGCCGGACCGCGTCGACGATTTCATCGCGGCGACGCGCATCAATCACCAAGGATCGGTGAAAGAACCTGGAAACCTCAGGTTCGATGTGTTGCGGGATTCCGCCGATCCGGTGAAATTCGTCCTCTACGAAGCTTACGCCCGGCCGGAGGACGCGGCGGCCCACAAGGAAACCGAACACTACCTCGAATGGCGCGAGGCCGTCGCCGAGATGATGGCCGAACCGCGCCGGGGCGTTTCCTTCCAGGGACTGTTCCCGAAAGATTAAAACATGTCTATTAAGAAAATCGGCGCCAGCCCACTCCCCCTCCCAGCCAACCAATGCCATTGTACGCTGTGGGTGGCCGGGAGGGGGAGTGGGCTGGCGCCGACTAATCTTGAAGCGCTCTAACCCCATGGCCGCGATCGATCCTTTCGTCATCGCCCGGCTGCCGCGGATCGTTTTCGGCGCCGGGGCGGCGGCCTCGATTGCCGATCACGCCGCCGCTTTCGGCGGGCGCGCCCTCATCGTCACCGGCGCCCGGTCGTTGCGGGCGACGCCCGCTTGGCGGCGCCTGCGGGAAGGGCTGGAAGGAAACGGCATGGCCTGGGAGGCCTTCGCCGTCGACGGCGAGCCCTCCCCCGAGCTGATCGACGAAGCGGTGGCTCAATTCCGCGACGCCGGCTTTGACCTGGTCCTCGGCATCGGCGGCGGCAGCGCCATGGACGCGGCCAAGGCCATCGCCGGCCTGCTCGGAACCGGCAACTCGGTGATCGACCACCTGGAAGGGGTGGGGCCGGAGATTCCCTATCAAGGACCCGCCGTCCCCTTCATCGCCGTTCCTACAACGGCAGGCACCGGCAGCGAGGCAACCAAGAACGCGGTGCTGAGCCGGCCTGGCGAGGAGGGATTCAAAAAGTCATTCCGTGACGAGGCGCTGGTCGCCAAGCTGGCCATCGTCGACCCGGCGCTCCTCGAATCCTGCCCGCCAACGGTCCTCGCCGCCAACGGCATGGACGCCTTCACCCAGCTTTTGGAATCGTTCGTTTCGGCCAGGGCCAACCCGCTGACCGAAGCGCTGGCCTGGTCCGGCATGGAGGCCTTCGGCAAAGGCTTCTTCGCCGCCTGGCAAGGGGAAGGGGAAAGCGCCGCAGCGGGCCGCTCGAAAATCGCCTATGCTTCGCTGATGTCGGGCATCTGCCTGGCCCAGACCGGACTCGGCGCGGTGCACGGGCTGGCGTCGCCCCTGGGCGCCTTTTTCCCCATTCCGCATGGCGTCGTCTGCGGCACCCTGGTCGCCGAAGCCAGCGAGGTCAACATCGCGGCTCTGCTGGAACGCGAACCGGACAACCCGGCGCTCGACAAGTACCACCGCGTCGCCAGCCTGCTTGCCGGCCGGGCTTTCAGCGACCGCGACGAAGCCCTGGACGCCCTGGTCAAAACCCTGAGGATGTGGACGGAAAAATTGTCCTTGCCCCGGCTCGGCGCTTACGGCGTCAACGAAGCCCACATCGACAAGGTGGTGGCCGGCAGCCGCGGGTCGAGCATGAAAACCAACCCCATCGTTTTGGCCGACGGGGAAGTGGCGGAGATCGTTTCCCGGCGTTTGTGAAAAGACGGTCCGCGCTCCCGCCTTTATGGTCTACGGTAAGTAGCGGTGAAACACGGCGGATCAGGGAAAGTGAACAGGCGCGAGCGGCGGCGGCGGGCGAAGCTGCAAAAACGGCGGCGATCAGCCGCCGCGGCGCCACCGAAAACGGAAGCGCCATTCAACGATGCCCTTGTCCATCAGAACGAGGGCCGCCTCGGGGAAGCCGAAATCCTCTACCGTCAAATCCTTGAAACCGACCCCGATCACGCCGATTCCTTGAACCAGCTGGGGGTGATTTTGGCGCGGACGGACCGCCACGCCGAAGGTGCCCGGCTCATCGCCAAAGCCGTCGCCCTGGCTCCCGGCGAGGCAAGCTACCATAACAATCATGGCATCGTGCTCACCCACCTGGGCCGCCCGGGCGAGGCCCTCGAATGCTACCGCGAGGCGCTGGCCCGCGAGCCGGACAACGCCCAAACCCTCAGCAATTTCGGCGCCGTCTTGAAAGCCCTGCGGCGGCCCGGCGAGGCCGCCGTCCAATACCAGCGGGCCTTGGCCTTGCGGCCCGACTTCGCCGAGGCATACAGCAATTACGGCAACGTGCTGATGGACCTGGAACGCGTCAAGGACGCGGTGTCCTGCCAGCGCCAGGCGTTGCGGCTCAACCCCCGCTACGCCGTCGCCCACAACAACCTGGGCAGCGCCTTGAAGCGCCTCGGCCGCCATGGGGAGGCCGCCGCCTCTTTCCGCCGGGCCCTGGACCTGGCGCCCGGCTATGACGACGCCCTCAACAACCTGGGCGAGATCCTCAAGGAACGCGGCGAGGCGGCCGAGGCGATGACCTTCTACCAACGGGCGCGGGCGGCGGCGCCGGCCAAGGCGTCCTTTCACAGCAATCATTTGTTGGCCATGAATTCGGTCGCCGGCCTGGATCGCGACTCCGTTTTCGCGGAACACCGCCTTTGGGGGGAACGCCACGCGGCGCCCCTGGCTCCGCCCGATCCACTCCATGACAACGATCCGGACCCTGAACGGGTGTTGCGGGTGGGCTATGTTTCGGCCGACCTGCGCCGTCATTCCGTCGCTTATTTCATCGAGCCGGTGTTGCGCTCCCACGACCGGAGCGCCTGCCTGATCCATTGCTATTCGGGCGTCGTCCGCGAGGACGAAGTGACCGGCCGCTTGCGCCGCCACGCTGATCGATGGCGGCGGATTCACCAGCTCGGCGATGGGGAAACCGCCGACCTGGTGCGCCGGGATGGCATTGACATTCTCGTCGATCTCGCCGGCCACACCATGAACAACCGGTTGCTGGTTTTCGCCCGCAAGCCGGCGCCGGTGCAGGTGACCTGGCTGGGCTACCCCAACACCAGCGGCCTCGACGCCATGGATTACCGGCTGACCGACGCCTGGGCCGATCCGCGAAATGACGGTGACCAATATTACACCGAACGCTTGGTCAGGCTTGCCGGCGGATTCCTCTGCTACCGGCCGCCCGGCGACACGCCGCGGCCGCAACCGCCGGCCGCCGCCGCGCCTGTCACTTTCGGTTCGTGCAACAATCTGGCGAAAGTGACGCCGCGGGTCATCGCCGTCTGGGCGGCGATCCTGAAGCGGGTGGCGAGTTCGCGCTTGCTGTTGAAATCGAAGCCGCTGGCCGACGAGGACAGCCGGCGGCGCGTCGAAGACCTGTTCGCCGGTCACGGCATCGCCGCGGAACGTTTGGAGATGATGGGGTGGGTCGCCTCGGCCAGCCATTTGGCCGTTTACGGCCGCATCGACATCGCATTGGACCCCTTTCCCTACGGCGGCACGACCACCACCTGCGAGGCCTTGTGGATGGGGGTTCCCGTCGTCACCCTGGCCGGCGACCGGCACTCGGGGCGGGTCGGTTTGAGCTTGCTTGGCAAGCTCGGCCTCGACGACTTGGCCGCTTCCTCGCCCGAGGATTACGTCGAGCGCGCCGTCGCCCTGGCCGGCGACCGGACCCGCCTTGGGGCGCTGTGCGGTGATTTGCGCGCCAGGGTGGAGCGATCCGGCCTGACCGACGCCAAGGCCTTTACCGAAAAACTGGAAGCGGCCTACCGCCGCATGTGGCGGCACTGGTGCGCGCGGCGCAATGGCCGGTAACCATTCGGCTAGCCCTCGCCATGAAACGGATGCCCTCGGGAATACCGCAAACCCGAACGCAACATCACGCCGCCGAAAGGCGGCGCGCGTCGTCGCCGACGGTCGAGGTA
Organism: Rhodospirillaceae bacterium; assembly: GCA_013349695.1. Taxonomy (GTDB): domain Bacteria; phylum Pseudomonadota; class Alphaproteobacteria; order Rhodospirillales; family 2-02-FULL-58-16. Next base: position 2,870 of record DUZD01000094.1, on the reverse strand, counting down.
GTCTTGAGGGAGCTCAGAAGCCGTCGCGTTCCAAGCGCTTGCGTTCCAGCTTGCGGGCGCGGCGGACGGCTTCGGCCTTTTCCCGGGCCTTACGCTCGGACGGCTTCTCATATGATCGCCGCAGTTTCATTTCGCGGAAGACGCCTTCGCGCTGCATCTTCTTTTTCAGCGCTTTCAGGGCCTGGTCAACGTTGTTGTCGCGGACGGTTACTTGCACGTAGGTTTTTCTTTCCTTGACAAAAAGTCGAAGCGAACGCAAGCGGGAGCTTGCGTCCGAAGGGGAGGCCTTCTAACACATTCAAACGGGGATGTGAAGGTCTGTTTCAAGGGCGCGTCGAGGCCGCATCGGCGGGGAATCATATACTATGAACATGACTGAAAGGAAATCCGCGACATGGCCATTTTGAAAGTCGCCCGCATGGGCCATCCGGTTCTGCGCATGGCCGCCGAACCCATCGCCGACCCGACGGCGCCGGAAGTCGCCGCCCTCGTCAGGCACATGATCGATACGCTGGCCGACGCCGACGGCGTCGGCCTGGCGGCGCCGCAGGTGCACGTTTCCGTCCGCTTGGCGATCTATCGCATTCCGTCCACTCCCGACGCGCCCGAGCGCTATCGCGCCGCCGGCCTCGGCGAGGATTCGCAGGAAGTGCCTTTGACCGTGCTCATCAATCCCAAGATCGAGCCGCTGACCGATGACAGCGAGGAGGCTTTCGAAGGCTGCTTGTCGGTGCCCGGCATGACCGGCATGGTACCGCGCCCGACCCGCATACGCTATCGCGCCCTCGGCCTTGACGGCGGCAAGATCGAGCGGACGGCGGAAGGCTTCCATGCCCGCGTCGTTCAGCATGAGTGCGACCATCTGGACGGCATCCTCTTTCCGCAACGAATGACCGACCTCACGACATTCGGTTTCATGGAGGAGGTCAAGGGGAGCCTGATGGAGGAAAGGAAGGAAGAGGAGCCGGAAAACGGCTGAGCGGTCAGTCGGGCCGGGTCAGTTCGGTTTCGAACAGGCGGAAGCGGCTTTTCCCGGCCTCCTCGTCGGCCTTGGCGATCAGTTTCCTCGCCTCGCCGTCCAGGGACCCCAAAAGACCGTCATAGACGTTGTTGTCGTAGAAGTCGTCCGGGTAGACCTCCAGCCATACGCGGGCGCCTTTCGCCCCTCCCCAGGGCAGTTCCAGCACCGCCGATTTACCCGGCAAAAGGCGGCTGTCGAAGTTCTCGTACCAGCCGTCGGACCCCGAACCCACCGAGCGCTGGATTACGTGGGAGACCTCCGTCCCCTCGATGGGCCGCCCGCCGGCGTCCAGCGCCACCGCCTTCATCACCACTTTCGGCGTCACGTAGGTGGGGAAGGCGTGGCCGACGCCGCTGTTGGTGAGCTCGAAGCGGGCCATGCCGGGGGCCGCCTCGATGCGGGCGGCGAGCCCGGACTTGACCATGCCGGGGTCGTGGACGCCGCGCCACAGGTGTTTTCTCCCCGGCATGTGGCAGGACTGGCAGGAGACGCCCGCCGCCGCCTGGGGACTGGCCTTCCATTCGTTATAGGTGTTCTCCAGGGGTTTGCCGTTGACCGCCCCCCAGGAGGGCGGGAACTGGTGGCAGGACTTGCAAAAGGCCGAGTCCGCGAAATCGGCGGAGCGGTAAACGCCGCCGTGGGGGGCCTCGGGATCGCCCTGGCCGGTCTCTTGGCTGTCGGCCTTGGGCGGGCCGTAACGGCGGTTGCCCCTCAGGTGGCAGCCGGCGCAACTGTTTCCCGCCGCCGCCAGTCCCTGGGCGGTTCTGTCGTGCCCCAGGCCCTTGTCCAGCGCCTCCCGGAAGGCCTGGCCCTGCTCGGCCAGCGGCGCGTGACAGCGCAGGCAGGAGCCGGGGTCTTGGGCGTCGGCGCCGATCAACTGCCCCACCAGACCCGGCGAAAGGGCCTTGGCGTGGAGTGACGAGCGCCATTCGGCATATTTCTCCTCGTGGCATTGGGCGCAGGAGCGGGGTTCGAGGGAACGCTCGGCCTCGCCCCAATCCGCCGGCGCTTCGCCCTGAAGGGCGAGGGGATGGGTCCAGTAACCGGCGGGCAATGGGTCTTCGCCGGCGGCCGGTCGGCCTGAAACCAAGCCGGAAACGAGGATAAAAACCGCCGCCGTTACAACCGCCCGCAAAGCCGTTCCCCTCTTCATTTTGCCCTTTATGTTCTTTATGTCTTTTTCCCGGCGGGATTCTATGCCTTAACCTGGGCGATGGGACAGTCACAAAAAATTGAGCGAAGTTTATCCCTTAATTTCTTTACCCTTGATTGTTGCAACGCCATATTATTACAACGCCATGGGTTCAAATACCTCGTCCCACGGCAAGCTCGGGTCGGAAAATGAATTGAATATTCGGGTCGGGCGCCCGACTTTTCAAAGAGGAGAACTGCAAATGACACGCTTCAATATTAATCGATTGGGAACTTTCGTCGCGGTTGTCGCCATTGCGATGATGGCCCTTGGCGGAGCAGCCATGGCCAGCGGCCCCGACAAGACGAAGGGGATGAACCCCTGCGCGATGAATAACCCCTGCGCCGCCAAGAACCCCTGCGCGGTGAAGAACCCCTGCGCGGACAAGCCAAAAAGGGGTTATTAACTAAATGGAATAAATGCGAATAGGCGGCTGCCCCGGTATTTACGGTTATTTGGTTTGAAAGGGGCGAAAGTTCTCGATGTGAAGAAGGAGAGAGTCGAATGATTCATGTCAACGCCACGCATCTAGGTTTTTTTGCCGCATTTTTCGCCTTCGCCTTGCTTGCCTTTGGCGGAGAAAGCATCGCCAAAGACCAGGGCAATCCTTGCAACCCCCGCGCCGCCAAGAATCCCTGCGCCGCCAACCCTTGCGCC
>DUZD01000093.1 GCA_013349695.1 Rhodospirillaceae bacterium | reverse complement strand
CTCTCCCGGGGCGTCGAGAACGCTTGACGATGTACCCGCATCGCCGGCGCGTCCGCTCCTACCGGGAGAGCGGGAAAAGCGATCGTATGGGGTCAGGAATCCCGCCGGGGTGTACTAGTGCCGAGCCTTGCCCGCCCGGCGACGGGGCGCGCGGCCGCCGATTCTTACCAACATGGACAAGCCCTATAACGCTTCCCCGCGCATCAGACGCGGCGAATCGCCGATGAGTCCCATGGCTTGGCGCGTGAACAATCTTTTTAGCGGCGGCAACCGGTTGACGGCGGCCAATCCGCAGTCGCGGGCCAGGACCAGGGGCCTGAAATCGTTGGAGAACAGCCGGTTGAGAATATCGGTCATGGCCAGCATCAGGAAGTTGTCGAAACGGCGCCAGCGCGCGTAACGCGCCAGCACCTCGGTATCGCCGATATCGAGTCCCAACCGCCGGGCGTCGGTCAGCACCTCGGCCAGGGCGGCGACGTCGCGCAGCCCCATGTTCAGCCCCTGGCCGGCGATGGGATGCATGCCATGGGCGGCGTCACCGGCCAGCGCCAGTCGCCGGGCGGTGGCGGTGGCGGCGTATTGCAAGGAAAGGGGATGGGCCCAGCGCCGGCCGACAACCTCGAGGGACCCCAGGAAATCACCGAGCCGGCGGCCCAGTTCGTCGAGGAACGCGGTTTCGTCCAGTTCCATGATCGCCGGCGCCAAGTCCCTGCGTTCGGTCCAGACGATGGCCGAGCGGTTGCCCGTCAACGGCAGGATGGCGAAAGGCCCCGACGGCAGAAAATGTTCGTGGGCGATGAAGTTGTGGGGCTTCTCGTGGGCGACGGTGCAGACGATGGCGGTTTGACGGTAGGACCATTTGGTCAGCTTGATGGCCGCCGCCTGACGGGTTGCCGAGCCCCGTCCGTCGGCGCCGACGACCAGGCGAGCCTTGACTTGGCGTCCGTCGGCAAGGACCGCCTCGACGCCGGCGGAATGGCGTTCGATGGTGGCGACGGAGGCGGGAGCCAGGAGGCGCACCTTTTTCAACCTCCGCAGACGTTCGAGCAGGACTTGCCGGAACAGCCGGTTCTCGACCATGTAGCCGAAAGGCTCGCCGCCGCCGTCCCGATGATCGTAATGGAGAAAGCAAAGCGAATCCTTGTCGGAAACCCGGATGTCGAGGATGGGCGCGCAATCCGCCGCCATGCCGGTCCACAGGCCGACGCCGTCAAGGAGCCGCTTGCAAGCCAGGGCGACGGCCGAAACGCGGCCGTCGAATTCGGGCCGCAGGTTGGCGCTCGGGTCGGCGTGATCGACGGCGATAACGTCCATGCCGCCGGCGGCCAGGGCACAAGACAAGGTGCCGCCGACAAAGCCGGCGCCGACGACGAGAACGTCGGTGCGCAAGGTTCCTCCCTTGGCCGATGGCGCGGCCGAGGACGCCGCCTTGCCTCGCCGGGGCTTTGCCGAGGTCCTGATCATGGTGATATTTCTCCCTCCATTGCCGGAGGATGTCCAGAACAATAAGGAGGCGCGGCGAAAGAGATTAAATATTAGGCAGTTAGATTCAACGCCTAGATTTTAGGCATATCTATTTGATTCCGCGACCGCCTCGATCCGGCCAGCCGCCGTTAACGAGACGTTAACACATTGATTTATCAGTTTATTTGTCAGAATTTTCCAAACCGGCACGATTCTTGTAAGGACTGCGGCCTGGAACGGTTTCCGCGGCAGGCTAGCGTCCTTTCGCGGGTCAACGGTTGAACCGCCGCCCGCCAAGCCGGCCGGTGGAGCCAAGAAAAGAGGATGAATGTACGATGAAGCTGATCATGGCTGTCATCAAGCCTTTCAAGCTGGACGATGTCCGCGAGGCGCTGACCGAATTGGGCGTCGCCGGCATGACCGTCAGTGAGGTCAAAGGTTTCGGGCGGCAACGGGGGCACTCGGAAATCTACCGGGGCGCCGAATACACGGTCAATTTCCTGCCGAAGACGAAAATCGAAGTCGCCGTCGCCGCCGAGATGGTCGAATCCGTCGTCGAAGCGATACAAAAAGCCGCCTGCACGGAGAAAATCGGCGACGGCAAGATATTCGTCTACCAAGTCGAAAAAACGGTCCGCATCCGCACCGGCGAGACCGACGGCGATGCCCTTTAGGAGTTTTCAAATGCCTGCAATCAAAAATTTTCTCGTCCTCTGCGCTTTTGCCCTGGCGGCGCTGCTCGCCGGCGCCGGCGGCGCCCTCGCCGAAGAGGCGAAATTGGACAGCGGCGACACCGCCTGGATGCTGACCTCGACGGCCATCGTTTTGATGATGACCATCCCGGGAGTGGCCCTGTTCTATGGCGGCATGGTGCGCAAGAAGAACATCCTGGCGACGCTCATGCAGAGCTTCGCCATTTGCTGTCTGGTGACGGTGCTGTGGACGGTCTTGGGCTACAGCCTCGCTTTCGGAGGCGGCGGCGACATTCCATGGATCGGCCCATGGATCGGCGGTTTTGGAAAGGTATTTCTCGCCGGCATCGGCACCGAAACGCTGAGCGGGACGATCCCGGAAAGCGTTTTCGTAATTTTCCAGCTGACCTTCGCCATCATCACGGCGGCGCTGATTACCGGCGCCGTCGCAGAGCGCATGAAATTCTCGGCTCTCATGTGGTTCATAACCCTGTGGTCGCTTTTGGTTTATTCGCCCATCTGCTATTGGGTCTGGGGCGGCGGTTTCCTGGGTCAGCTTGGGGTCCTCGACTTCGCCGGCGGCACCGTCGTCCATATCAACTCCGGCGTTGCCGCCCTCGTCGCCTGCCTGGTCATCGGCCGGCGCCGCGGTTACGGGACCGAACAAATGGCTCCCCACAACCTGGTGCTCACCGTCATCGGCGCCTCGCTCCTGTGGGTCGGCTGGTTCGGCTTCAACGCCGGATCGGCGGTGGCGGCGAACGGCACCGCCGGCATGGCCATGGCGGTCACCCAGATCGCTACCGCCATGGCCGCCATGACCTGGATGTTCGCCGAATGGATGGTCCGCAAGAAACCCACCGTGCTGGGCATCGCCAGCGGCGCCGTCGCCGGGCTGGTGGCGATCACCCCGGCTTCCGGCTTCGTCGATCCGCAAGGCGCCCTGATCATCGGCATGGTGTCCGGCCTCGTCTGCTACTGGGGCGCGGCGTGGCTGAAGGTCAAGCTGGGCTACGATGATTCCCTCGATGTTTTCGCCGTTCACGGGCTTGGCGGCATCGCCGGCGCGCTGCTCACCGGCGTCCTCGCCGTCGAGGCGATCGGCGGCACCCCCGGCCTCCTGGAAGGGAATATGCAGCAGATTGGCTTGCAGGCCTACGGGATAGCCGTCACCATCGTTTATTGCGGGGTGGTGTCGTTCATCCTGCTTAAAATCATCGATGTCGTCATCGGCCTGCGCGTCGACGGCGAGGCGGAAACCGAGGGCCTGGATCTCCAGCAGCACGGCGAAGCCGTGCAATAGGGCGTATCGAGCTTGATCGGCGCCGGCCGGTTCGCCGGCCGGTTCGCCGGCCGCCCGCTCGCGGGCACGGCTTTTCCCGCCAGCCCCTGTCCTTTCCCGGCCGACGGCATCCCGTTGCGAGGGCAAGATGAATGATTTCCCCGGCGTGAAGTAAAAAAACGCCAAACGGGTTTGCCTAGTTTTCCATCAATTTTGTCAACCCTGCCTATATTTTAAGCGTTTTTAGGGTTGGGGCGGGACACGATAGAGGCTTCGCACGCGGGTTTTTTCCTGGATTCCCGCTTTCGCGGGAATGACGCGATAGAAAGGCGGGGAATTAGCGGGTCCGCCATCTGGCATGAGTTCGCCCGGTGTTTTGCCTCTGTTACGCTCGACGGCCTCAAGTCCGACAGTCTGCTAGAATCAAAAGCCTATTCAAGCCGGGATTTCCCAGGTGCATCCCACCTTTGCCGGATTGTGGCGGTATCTCGCTGAACTGGCAATGCATTATTCCCCTCTGCGTTGCCTTAACGCATAGGGGTTCGCCTCAACCGCCTGGAATCCATGGCGTTTCCTCAACCCCTTTGCGTTGCCGCGGTTTGTTTTGTGTGAATAATCGGTAGTCCTCCGAAACGTGCCGATTCAGCGCATAACAAAAAGAGGACCAACAGCAATGACTTTAGTTTTGCCTACCCCCCCTGAAGCGGCGGCCGCACACCTAAGGAGGCGGCCGAATACCTCGGCTTCGCCAAGAGCAGCCTGGAAAAGCCGCGCATGAGCGGCGACGGTCCAGGGAGCCTTGCAAAGACTTCTCAAGCTGTTGCGTTAACATATTGTAAATATTGATGTCATAGAAATCCGTCATGGCCAGAACCATGATCCATGCCAAATCCACAAAAATTTTCCCCGCCGGCACCACCGATTTTTTGCGCCGCCGTCTCTACGAGGGGTTTGGGATTGGCCTGTTGATCGCCGCCGCCGCCTTGATGGTGGCGATGATCAGTTACACGGCGGGCGATCCCTCCATGAACAGCGCCGGCGGCGGGGCGGCGCGGAATCTGTTGGGAACTGGCGGCGCCTACGTGGCCGACGCCCTGTTGCAAACGCTCGGCCTGGCCGGCGTGGCGCCGATCCTGGTGTTGGCGGCCTGGGGCTGGAAAATGCTGCGCAAGCACCCTGTTTCCCTGCCGTGGGTGCGTTTGGGATTACTCTTTGCCGCCGCGCCGCTGATCGGGTCGGGCCTGGCGGTCTGGCCAACGCCGGAGGCCTGGCCGCTGGTCGCCGGTCTCGGCGGCGTTGCCGGGGCGGTGCTGATCGGCCAAGGCGTCTTGCTGTTAAAGGCGATCGGCCTCGACCCAGCCGGCTGGGTCCTCGGTCTATGCGGATTCGCATTCGGGCTGACGGCGTTGATCTTCTCTTCCGCTCTCACTCGGGCGGATTGGCATTGCCTGACGGAGGCCTGCCGGCGCGGCGCGGCGGCCCTGGCCCTGGCTCCGAAGCGGTCGCTGGGCCTTCTCGGCTCCTTGACCGCTTGGCGCCAAAGAACGGAACCCGTTTTGGAGGAAGGGGCCTTGGGGGCGATCCTGGAGCACCGCGCCGGGGATGGCGCCGGTGAACCCCAGGCTCCACGCGGCGCCGGCCTGGTGGCTCCGAAGGCGGCGAAAGCCAAGACCGGCCGCAAGGCGGAGGCCGCCCGTCAGCACAAACTGGATTTGCTGCCCGGCGACCAATCCCGGCTGCCTCCTCACGATCTTTTGGATGCGCCGCCGGAAAGCGCCAACTCCCTGGCCGTCAACCAGGACGCCCTGCTGCAAAACGCCCGGCTTCTCGAATCCGTGCTCGAGGATTTCGGCATCAAGGGGGAGATCGGCAAGGTTCGGCCCGGCCCGGTGGTGACTCTTTATGAATTGGAGCCGGCGCCGGGTATCAAAACCAGCCGGGTGATCGCCTTGGCGGATGACATCGCCCGCTCGATGAGTGCCACCTCCGTCCGCATCGCCGTGATTCCCGGGCGCAACGTCATCGGCATCGAACTGCCCAGCGGTAAACGGGAAATGGTCTATTTGCGTGAACTGATCGCTTCCGATCCCTTCGAGCGTTATCCCGGCAAGCTGATCCTGGCGCTCGGCAAGGATATCGGCGGTCAGCCGGTGATGGTGGATCTGGCGCGCATGCCGCACATCCTGATCGCCGGGACCACGGGATCGGGCAAGTCGGTGGGCCTCAACACGATGATCCTGTCGTTGCTCTATCAACTGTCGCCGGAAGAGTGCAAGCTCATCATGATCGACCCGAAAATGCTCGAGCTGTCGGTCTACGAAGGCATACCCCACCTGCTGTGCCCGGTCGTCACCGATCCGTCCAAGGCGGTGGTGGCGTTGAAGTGGGCGGTCCGCGAGATGGAGGAACGCTACCGCGTGATGTCGCAATTGGGGGTCCGCAACATCGGCGGTTACAACGCCCGGCTGGGCCAAGCACGCAAGAAAGGCGAGACTCTGACCCGGCGGCCGCAGACCGGTTTCGACGAAGACGGTCAACCCGTTTTCGAGGACCAGCTCCTGGACATGGAAGCCCTGCCGTTCATCGTCGTCGTCGTCGACGAGATGGCCGATTTGATGCTGGTCGCCGGCAAGGACGTGGAAGCGGCGGTGCAAAGGCTGGCGCAGATGGCCAGGGCCGCCGGCATCCACTTGATCATGTCCACCCAGCGGCCCTCCGTCGACGTCATTACCGGCACCATCAAAGCCAACTTCCCGACCCGCGTCAGCTTTCAGGTGACCTCCAAGATCGACAGCCGCACCATCCTTGGCGAGCAGGGCGCCGAACAGCTCCTCGGCCACGGCGACATGCTGTATATGGCGGCGGGGGGACGCATCACCCGCGTCCACGGACCCTTTGTCAGCGACGAAGAAGTGGAAACCGTGGTCAATTACCTGAAATCCACGGGGCCGCCCAGTTACATTGACAGCGTTACCGAAGACAACGACGATCAGGTCTTCGCCGACGGCGGCCAATCGGGCGACGAACTCTACGACCAAGCCCTTGCCCTGATCGGCCGCGAGGGCAAGGCCTCGACCAGCTTCATCCAAAGGCATCTGCAAGTCGGCTACAACCGGGCCGCCCGCATCATCGAACGCATGGAGAAAGAAGGCGTGGTCAGCAAGGCCAACCGGGTCGGCCGCCGGGAGGTCCTGATCGGTAGCGCCGGCGGCTATACAGCCTGACGCATTTTCTGGCAAACTGTCGCCATGATCCGATTGACGAGAGAACCGCGGCGGCGGGCGGCGGCGTTCATTGCCGCCGCCTTGACGGCGGCGGTCTTGGCCGTGCCGCCGCCCGCCGCCGCCGATCCTCCGCAAGCGGCGGAACTCAGCGCCGCCGACAAGGCCGACATCGGCCGCATCGAGGACTACCTCAACCGGCTCACCACGTTCGAGGCCCGCTTTCTACAAATTTCGACCAACGGCAACCAAGCCGAAGGGGTCATTTATCTCTGGCGGCCAGGAAGGATGCGCATCGAATACGATCCGCCAACTCCCATCCTCATCGTCGCCGACGGTTCGGCGCTCTTTTATCACGACAAGGAACTGGACCAGGTCAGCGAAGTCCCTATCGGCGCCACCCCCGCCAGCGTTCTCTTGGACGAAAAAATTGTCTTGTTGTCGGGTGAGTTCACAATTATCGGATTCGAGCGGGGATCGCGTGCCCTGCGCCTGGCCCTGGTGAAGACGGAGGATGCCGGTGAAGGGAGCATAACCCTAATCTTCGGCGACCGGCCCCTGATCTTGAAAAAGTGGACAATCACCGACGCGCAGGAAATAACGACCACCGTTTCCCTGTTGAAAAGCCGTTTCGGTGTTCCCTTGAAGGCGGAATTGTTCCAATTCGAAACCCCCGAGATGGAAGGCGTGGAAACGGAAGACTGAGCGTAGAGCAAATCCAGATTGATTGATCGATCCCACGAAATGGGTTCGATCAATCACGATCCGCTCTATGCCATTGCCGCGGACGGCGCAGCCATACGTTTTTTGCATATCAGTATCCTGATTTCGGCATTGACATTTCAACGCCGATAGCGCCTATTTGGGAGGCGTTTTAAGTCGCTTCCGTAAAGGAAACGAACTCCCGGGATGGTTCCCTTACCGTCCCGTGCTCCTTAATCCAAGGAGCCAAAAGCGCCCGGCTCTCCTCCCCCCTGCCGGGCGCTTTTTATGTCTGCCGGCACAAAACGACAATCCCCGGCCCGCGCATGGAAAAAATGCCGCGGTTTTCGCTGCCCTCATGATAGGAAAGCCTTTCTCATCATTTGTCCTGGTCTGGAATTTTTCTTTTTTTCGTTTCACTCCGCCCAATGAGCCTGACCATCGCAACCTGGAACGTCAATTCCATCCGCCGCCGCCATGACGGCCTGGCGCGGTTGGTGGCCAAGGCCGATCCCGACGTCATCTGTTTGCAAGAAACCAAGGTCACCGATGACCTGTTCCCCCGGCACGAAGTCGAGACTCTCGGCTTTTCCCACTTCCTGTGCCACGGCATGAAGGCATATAACGGTGTCGCCATCCTCTCCAAGCTGCCGCTTATCAGCCCCGAAACCTTGAACTGGCCAGAAGCCATGAACTGGAACGCCGCCGGCGACTGTCGGCACGTCTGCGCCACGGTGGATGCGGGCGGCGACCTTGGCGAGATCGAAATTCACAGCCTCTACATTCCCGCCGGCGGCGATATCCCGAACGCCGAAAAAAATGTCAAATTCGCTCACAAGCTCCACTTTCTTGATGCCGTCACCCGTTTCTGGGCGGAGCGGAAGAAACGGAACTCCCATATGGTGGTGGCGGGTGATCTCAACGTCGCGCCACTGGCAACGGATGTCTGGTCCCATCAAAGGTTGAAATACGTGGTCACGCACACGGCCATTGAGATCGATCGCCTCGATCGCATGCGCGAAGCCGCCGCCTGGGTCGATGCCATCCGTCATTTTGTTGCGGATTCGGAACGTCTGTTCACTTGGTGGAGCTATCGGACGGCGGACTGGTCGGTGGCCGACAAGGGACGGCGTCTCGACCATGTCTGGGTGACGCCCGGGCTCGTGAGGGCGCTGAAAAACGCCGTTGTTCTCAGGGAGGCCCGTGGCTGGCCGGCGCCATCGGACCATGTTCCCGTCATCGTGACTTTGGAAACCGTGGACTCATGAACCGAGGGTCTGCTTACCGCCGCGTCACGGACCTTTGGAGGCTCCGCCTCGGAGTGCCGCTTCCGTTAAATGACCCGAACCGGAGCCCGATCAGACCTTCCCATTGACGACCAGACTAACTAAAATTGGTGGCATCCGAGAGGAAACAATAAACCGCGAGGGGCAGATGAACGCTGAGAACCAATCGGAACACAAAGCAGGTAAGGCTTGGTCAAAGTTCAAGGAGAGGGTAAAGGGCCTTTTGTCTGAAGGCCGAAATCCGGCGCTTTGGATAGCCGCGTTTATTGTGATTTTGTTATCTTGCTTTTATTTGCAGCTTTGCTAGGAGGCACTGCAATCGTCCTTAGGGCTCGTCACAAAATAACCGCGTCACTTCACTTCCGTCGTCATGCCCGGCCTTTTGGCCCATGCCAAATGGTTGGCAATGAGCCGGGTATCCACGCGGTTGACGCCGAGCGCGAGGCCCGTGGATGGCCGGATCAAGTCCGGCCATGACGACGGAAGGGAGGATGGTGATTCATTTATTCTGTTACGGTCACTTA
>DUZD01000092.1 GCA_013349695.1 Rhodospirillaceae bacterium | reverse complement strand
CCGTCTCGAAAAACCGCCGTCAACCCGGCCAATACCGCTCGTCTCGCTCAAATCCGATGGCTATCATGAATAATTGGGGCTAGGAAGTGATGGGTTTATACCAACGGTCCTTATTATTCACCCCGTCGTCAATTGTTTGCCCACAAATCCAATTCGGAGCATAGTAACGTCATGGCCGAACGGAAACCCGTGGAAATCCTATTGGCGGATGGCGGAGATCACATTTCCGACCACCTGGAATTGCTCGCCGACATGAGTCTGGATTTCGCTTCTTCCCTCGACATCGAGGACACCCTTATGCGGGCCCTGACGCGCATCACCGAGCATCTGAGCGCCGCCGCCGGAGCGTTGTTCCTGCTCGACGACAGTGGCGATATCCTTCGCTGTCATGCCTGCTGCGGGGCGTCGGAGATCAGCGGCTTCACCCTCAAAAGCAACGAAGGCATCGTCGGGCGATGCGTCCAAAAAAACGTTGGCGAGATCGTCCGCGACGTTGCCAACGATCCCGATTTCCAGAAGTCCGTGGACCAGCGGACCGGCTTCACCACCCGTTCCATCCTGTGCGCGCCGATGAGCGTGAAGGACCAGCAAATCGGCGCCATCGAACTGGTCAACAAGCTGGGAGGCGACGGCTTGTTCGCCCATGCCGATTTGAACCTTCTTCAGGTGCTCAGTTCGTCGGCCGCGCTGGCCATCCTCAACGCCCGCATGGCGGAGGCCCTGGTCGAGCAGGAACGGGTGCGCCGCGAACTGGAACTGGCCGCCGAAATCCAACGCAGCTTGTTGCCTGAACGGCGTAAGCAGAGTTTTCCGGTGCATGGTATCAATTATCCGGCGCGCACGGTTTCCGGTGACTTCTATGATTTTTTCCCTGTCGAGGATGGCCGTATCTGTTTCAATCTCGGCGATGTTTCCGGCAAAGGCATGAACGCCGCCCTGCTCATGGCCAAGACGGCCAGCTTGTTCCGCTGTCTGGGCAAGACCATTCGCGAACCCGGCCGTCTTCTCGGCCGGATCAACAAGGAAGTCTGCGAGACCGCCACTCGGGGGATGTTTGTCACCATGGTCGGCGGCGTCTATGATCCTGCGACCGGCATCGTCATCTTGGCCAACGCCGGCCATGAACCACCGCTTTTTCATGACCGCAATGGCGATTTCACGGCGTTACCGGCGGAGGCGCCGCCACTGGGTATTTCCCCCCTGTTGGTGCAAGGCGAGGATTTCCCCGAGAAGGAACTGTGGCTTGACGGTGGAACGCTCTATGTTTTCACTGACGGGATGACCGAAGGATATCTTGAAAACGGCGACATGCTGGGGGTTGACGGAGTGAAGTCCTTGATCAGCAATAACGCGGAATTGGCGGTGCCCGAGCGTCTGGACGCGGTTCTGTCGCATCTCAACCCGGAAAACGCGGCCCTTCGCGACGACCTGACCTTCCTTGCCATCGAGGACAAAAGAGACGGCAAGTACGAGGCCGCAAGGCCGCCCGACGATATTCCGGCCAACGTTGAAACCGGCGAGGAGATCCTTTTCAAACTTATCTTTCCATCATGCGCCGACCGCCTGAAACTGGTCCGGAGCGCCGTTCAAAGAACCGCCGAGCTTTGCGGTTTCGCGCCTTATCAGGCCCTCGATGTGGTGATTGCCGTCGACGAGGCCTGCCAGAATATCATCCGTCACGCCTACGGCGGCAAGCCCGAAGGAAAGATTGAGTTGAAAATCCTGCGTGGAAACGAAAAAATGATCCTCTTGTTGCGGGATTTCGCAGAAACCATCGACGTCGCCATGGTCAAGCCCCGCGAACTAGACGATTTGCGTCCGGGCGGCCTCGGCACTCACTTCATACGCGAGATCATGGATGAAGTTGAATTTTTGCCGCCTCCCCCCGAAGGCGGTAATCTCCTGAAAATGGTAAAAAAGATCACTTAAACAAGCGCATCGAAGGTCCGCCATGAAGTATGAGATCAAGGAAGTAAACGGTGTCATTGTCGTCACTATCGAAGGAGACGTGGATTTGCAGTCCTCGCCCGAGGCGCGAAAGGCGCTGCTTGACGGCGTCGGCAGAAAAATGCCTGTGCTGGTGGATCTGGCGGGCGTCGGTTACATCGACAGTTCCGGGGTCGCCTCACTGGTTGAATCGTTGCAAACCGCCCGTAAAAACGGCCAGGAATTCGCCCTCGCCGCGATCAGCGAGGGAACGCGAAGGGTGCTCAGTCTGGCGCGCCTGGACAAGGTCTTCACCATCTTCGATGCCCTTCAGGACGGGCTCAAAAAGCTCGGCTGACGGTCTTCGCCATGTCCACCGGAAAAACCTCGAACCCGGTTGCCCGTTTTGCCGAGAAAGCAGGCAAGCATATCGTTTCCAACGTCGAGGAGATCGGTTACTGCGGTGTTTTGCTGGTCGAGAGCTTGTATTGGCTGATCGCCGGCCCGCGCATGCGCCAACCGGTGCGCGTCAGCTCCGTCTTCATCCAGATGATGGAAATCGGCATCCAAGCCGTGCCCATTGTCGCGGTGATGGGCGTGACCATTGGCGTGATGCTGGCCATTCAAGGCATCCATACGCTTAAGCTGTTCGGCGCCGAATCGCAGGTGACCATCGGCATTGCTTTGTCGGTGACGCGCGAGTTCGCGCCGCTGATCACCGGCATCCTCGTCGCCGGCCGGTCGGGCTCGGCCTTGGCGGCCAGGCTCGGCACCATGAAGATCAACCAGGAAATCGACGCTCTTCACGTCATGGGGGTCAATCCCGTGCGCTTTCTCGTGGTGCCGGCGCTGTTGGCGATGCTGGTGATGGTGCCGTCCTTGACCCTTTTCAGTGGTTTTGCCAGCATGCTCGCGGCGGGCCTTTATGTCGGCCTGGATCTGAAGATTTCATTGGCTGCTTTCATCCAACAGGCCATCGACATCCTGAGCGTCGACGATCTTATGCACGGATTGGGGAAAAGCTTCATTTTCTCCATCCTCATCGCGGTGATTGGCGTCGTCAACGGCGCCATGGTCACCGGCGGCGCCGAAGGGGTCGGAAAGGCCACCACCCGGGCGGTGGTGCAAAGCATCTTGGCCCTCGTTGTCACCGACATGATCTTCGCTTTCGTGGTGACACGGTGACAAGCTGGCCCAAGCGCAAGCAGGAGAACGGATGACCCCGGCGAATCCAGCACCCGCCAAGGTGATCGAGGTAAATGACCTGGTCACTCACTATGGCGAGCGCAAGATTCTCAATGCCGTCAGCATGGACGTCCGCGATGGCGAAATCATGGTCATCATGGGCGGCAGCGGTTCCGGCAAAAGTACGTTGCTGCGCCAAATGATGGCGCTCGAGCAAGCCACCTCGGGGTCGATCAAATTGATGGGCCAGGACGTTGACAAAATGAATATCCGCGAGATGTTCGAGTTCAGAAAAAAGATCGGCGTCGCTTTTCAGGGCGGGGCGTTGTTCAGCTCGATGACGGTGGGGGAAAACATCATGCTGCCCCTTGTCGAACATACCAAGCTGGACTCCAAGACCATGGAGATCATGGTCCGGATGAAGCTGCAAGTGGTCGACCTTGCCGGCTTCGAGAACCTGATGCCGTCGGAGTTGTCGGGCGGCATGGTCAAGCGGGCGGCCTTTGCCCGCGCCATCATCATGGATCCCAAAATCCTGTTCTGCGACGAGCCGTCGGCCGGCTTGGATCCGGTCATCGCCTCGGCGCTCGACGATCTGATCCTGCGCATGCGGGACGCCTTGGGCATGAGCATCATCGTCGTCACCCATGAATTGGAAAGCGCCTTCAAGATCGCCGACCGCATCACCGTGCTGGACAAGGGAACCATCCTCTTCATCGGCACGGTCGACGAGTTGCGAAGCAGCAATAAAGTCCGTATTCAGAACCTGCTCAACCGGCGGACCGAGGAAGAAACCCTCGATCCGGACGAATATCTACGGCGGCTTACCAGTGGCGTTGAGGAAATTGCGGGAAACACGGGCCTATGAAAAGCAACAAGATCAATTACCTTGTCGCCGGCGGTTTTGTTCTGATCATGCTGGTGGGGCTGGTGATTTCCGTTGCCGTGCTGACGGGAAGAACGGGAGCTACCGATTCCTACTACGCTATCTATAATAACGTCACCGGCATTAAATTCGGCTCCCAGGTTCTTTATGAGGGTTATCCCGTCGGCCAAATCGAGGACATCACTCCCCATCCACGGGCGGGGGGGATGAGTTTCCGCGTCGATTTCAGCGTCAAGAAGGGTTGGCGCATTCCCGAGGACAGCATCGCCCAAATCGCCGCTCCCAGGCTTTTGTCGGCGGTGACGATCAGCATCCAGGCCGGCAAAAGCACGGCCGCGCTCGAACCCGGCGGCTTGGTAAACAGCAAGGAGGCCGCCAATATTTTCGCCGTCGTCTCGTCGGTTGCCGCCGATGTCAACGAACTGGCCGAGAAAAATATTAAACCGCTGCTTAACACCATGAAGGACGCCATTGGCGGCTTCGGCGAGTTTTTGCAGGGAGACGCCCGGCAATTGATCATCGAACTCACCGTTCTGGTCCAGAGCGTCGCCGAGCGTGTCCCCAGGATTTCCGAAAACATCGAGGCCTTCAGTAACAAAATCAATCAAAGTAGTGACGAGTTGTCGGCGCTCTTTAAGCCCGAAAATCGCCAAAAACTGGAAGCGATATTGGGAAATCTGGACATCGCCGGCGACAACGCCGCTCAGTTGTCGATCAATTTTCAGGGCACCTTGGATAAGGTCAACCGGTTGCTCGCGGCCGTGAACGGCATGGTTGACGAGAACAAGCGTGACATCAATAAATCCATCATCGACATGCGCCGTGTGACGGAATCGGTGGCCCGCCATATCGACCAGGTAAACCAAAACCTGGAAGGCGCTTCCCGGAACATGTATGAATTCAGCCGTCAAATCCGGCAGAATCCGGGACTGCTGTTTGGCGGTACGCCGCCAAAGGACAAAGCCGCCGCACGCTAGAGGCGGCCGGCCGTGGGGGTTGACGTGAAAAAATCGTTTTTGCCGTTGATGCTGTTGCTGTCATTGGCGGCCTGTTCCCAGCCACCGGTGCCCGGCGATCATTTTTACCGTCTGCGGTTGGCGCCGCCTGAGCGGCCACTTGCCAACCCGCGTTTCAAGGGAACCATAGAGATCGATCGGTTCGTCGCCGACGGCCTCACCGCCAAGCTTTCCATCGTCTATAGCACCGGCGACCGGCCCCTGGAGGTAAAGTCGTATCACTACCACCTTTGGACCGATCCCCCGGTCATCATGCTTCGGGACCAACTCGTCGGCTATCTTCGCGCCGCCAAAGTGGCGTCCAAGGTTGTAACGCCGGAAATGCGGGTTGGCGCCGATTATGTCGTCATCGGCAAGATCAATCGCCTGGAGAAGGTCGTCGGCTCGCCGGCCAAAGTGGCTGTCGAACTGGAGTTGAGCCTCAGTCAACGAACCGACGGCAAGCTCCTGTTTCTGGACACCTATCGCGTCGTGACGGTGTCGGAAAACGGCACCGTCGGCGCCGCGGTGAAAGCGCTCAACAAGGCTTTGGGGAAAGTCTACGCCAGTTTCACCGCCGACATTTCCAAGATTTGATTTGGTATAAACCCTTTTTCGGGGCAACCCGGCAATCTTGACCCTCCGCTCCGCCGTCCGTTCGGGGCGCAAGCCCGGCGTCTTGAATCTTATCCTGTAATTTCAATCGAGTATCGGAAATTTCCCGTCACTCCCCCTGTTGGCACGGATTTTGAATTACTTCTTAACGAAAAGTTAATCCGCGTTCGGCACGGGCCGGCGCCATTCCAGGAGAGTGAAATGCAAAAGACGGATTTTCTCTACATCATGTGTTTGCTCTCTCTGCCTACGCTTTATATCGCCACGGCGATTTTTGGCGGTTAAGCGAGGAGAAAGCGGGCGGCTGGACGGAAGTGAACCCGATGGATAAGGAAAAAAATTATGGAACGGATGCTTGATGGTACGGAACGATTCGATTCCGACCTCTTGAATGATGATTTTTGCGATGACGCCGACTCCCCCGCCGGCGAGGCGAAAAGCGAGTTCATCTGGTGCGAGAAAGGCCACCTTCTCGAATACGGCGACGATCTATCCATGACAGTAAAGATCATCACCGATTTCCATGGCGGTGCCCAAGTGAAGTAAGGCGCCACAGCCGCCACCACTTCCACTGCCACTGTCGGAGAGGCTTGGCCTTTCCCGGCCCGTGAACAACCGGGTTTCTTATGCCGCCACGCGGCCTTCCTTGATCAGATCGAGCACCGCCTTGACTGTGTTTTCGGCGCCTTCGGCAATCTGGCCGATGGTGGAATCGAGCATGTAACAGGGCGTGGTCACCAGCCCGCGGTCCGTATCAACGACGATCTCGCCTTGCCTGGTGGGTTTGTGCATGCCGCCCATTTTTTCGATGGCCTCGGCCGTTTTGGCGTCCTGGCCGATCGTCACTTGGGCGCCATCCAGGATCCTCGCTATCAGTGCCGGCGATATGCAAAGGGCGCCGATGGGTTTTTTCGCCGCCGCCATGTCGCGCACGACCCGTTCGACGTCGGCATTGACGGAGCATTCGGGGCCGTCGAAGGCGAAAGTGCAAAGGTTCTTGGCGGCGCCGTAACCGCCTGGAAAGATTACCGCATCCACGGAGCCGGCGTCGAAGTCCTTGAGCTCCTTGATGTCGCCACGGGCGATACGGGCGGATTCAACCAGAACGTTGCGCGTTTCGGCCGTTTCCTCGCCGCTCAGATGGTTGACCACATGCGCCTGGTCGATATTGGGAGCATAGCACTGATAATTGGCGCCATGGCGGTCCAGCGCCAGCAGGGTCAACACCGATTCATGGATTTCGGCGCCGTCGAAAACACCGCATCCGGAAAGGACAACCGCGATTTTGGGTTTGGCATCGGCCATTGTCTTGCTCTGTTGTCTAGCCGGTTCATTGAAAACCGTGTATCGATCATCATTAAAAGATCAACATCCCTTGCGGTGCAAGGGCAAAGGACATAAAAGGCTCAAAACAGGCTTGCCCCGCTGACAACCGTTCCAACCGCCCATGAATACCAAATCCACTAATATCACCAAGGTCTCGCACCGGGTCGCGAAAGAGACGCGATGGCGCGCCAACGGGCACCAGGGCGGTGTGCTCTGGTTGACCGGACTGTCGGGATCGGGCAAGACGACCTTGGCGCTCGAACTGGAACAGCGGCTATTCAAACAGGGCTTTCAAGCTTACGTCCTCGACGGCGACAACGTCCGTCACGGGCTCAGTTCCGATCTCGGGTTTTCGCATGAGGAGCGGACCGAAAACATCCGCCGCATCGGCGAGGTGGCGGCGCTTTTCGCCGACGCCGGATATATCGTCATCTCGGCCTTCATTTCCCCTTACCGCCGCGACCGCCGGCTGGCTCGAAGCGCGGCCAGCGATCCTTTCCACGTCATCTACCTCGATGCCGATCTGAAGGTCTGCGAGAAACGCGATCCCAAAGGTCTGTATGCGAAAGCCCGGCGCGGGGAAATCCCCGATTTCACCGGCATCTCGGCCCCTTATGAAAAACCCGAACGGGCTGACTTGACCATCGACACCGGGGCGCTTTCGGTGGAGGAAAGCATGGACGTCCTGGCCGATTACGTGGACCGGGCCTTTGCCCTGCCGGAAGAGGCCGCCTGATACCACCGGCCCGTCTTTCCAGTCATAGATCGAGGGCGCGTTTATAGAGGTCCAGCAGCTCCTCGTTGCGGCGGCGATCCGATGGGTCCATTTTCCGCATCCGCACGACTTGGCGCAGGGTTACGATGTCGAAACCGGCGCCTTTGGCTTCGGCGTAGACCTCGCGGATGTCGGCGGAAAGAGCCGACTTTTCTTCCTCAAGCCGTTCGATACGTTCGACGAAAGACCTCAGGCGGTCCACCGCCACGCCGCCAATGTCCGCCATTTGTGGGACTCCTGTTGTTTCTGGATCCTGCCGGAAGGACAGGCTGACGGAACATAATCGCCGCCGCCGCCATCTGGCAAGCCGGTAGCGCGGCGCCTGGGAAAAGGGCTGGCGCCGATTCCCGATAACGGGAAATGCTAAAAATGGGTGGCCCCGGCCGACGCGAACGCCGAACCGGGGCCTGGGCTTGGGACGTAGGCTTGTGGAATAGCGGTTAACGTTTCGTCCTCATTAACTCTTCCAGCATCTGGTCGGCGGTGCTGATGATCTTAGCCGCCGCGGAATAGGCTCTTTGGACGACGATCATGTTGGTGAATTCCTCGCCGATATCGACGGTGGAGGCTTCCAGCGCCGATTGAATCGTCTGCCCGGCGGGGCCGTTGTCGGGTGTCCTGAGGGTGAAATCGCCGGAATCCTCGGTGGCGTTCCAGACGTTGCCGG
This sequence comes from Rhodospirillaceae bacterium, assembly GCA_013349695.1. Lineage (GTDB taxonomy): Bacteria > Pseudomonadota > Alphaproteobacteria > Rhodospirillales > 2-02-FULL-58-16. Next base: position 803 of record DUZD01000092.1, on the reverse strand, counting down.
TGCGCCCCTCCAAGCCGTTGACGTTGGTGAAAGTGGCGACGGGGAGCTGGAAGATGGGCCGGGTTTCGCCGTTGTCGAACAACGCCGTCATCAGGCCGGAGGTGTTGAGGGAGACGCCGGCGAAGGTGCCGAAGCGCGACCCGTTCTGGGTAATGAACACCGGCGTGTAACTGGCGCCGAACTGGGTCATGCCGTTGGCTTCGCCGATGGTGCCGAAATCGACGGTGATTTGCGGACTGTTGGCGGGGTCGTCGTCCATGTTGGCGGCGCCGTCGGAGAAGTCGAGGATCTCCAGTTCGGCGATGTTGAACTCGTTTGGCAGGCCATCGCTGTTGAACTTGATGCCGGCCTTGGTATTCACCGTGATGGTGGTGGACGAAAACGACGTGCCATCAACTTCCGCCGGGCGCGCCGCCGAGGTGACTCCAGAGGTCACGACATCGTAAGAGCCGGTGGCCAACGACGTCAGGACCAGCGTGTCGACCAATGTTAGTCCGGTGCCCGTTGAGCGCGCTTGGACGCGGGAGCCGCCGGAGGCGAAGCTGGGGTCGTTGGCCTCGATGGCGTCCTCCAGGTCGATCAGCAAGGTCGCCAGGTTGTCGCCGGTGGCGGTGACGCTGGTGAAGACGGTCTTGTCGCCGTCGTTCAGGGCTCCACCCGTCTCGGCCGTCGAGAAAGTGTAGGTGATGCCGTTGACGACGATGGTATCGGCGTTGGCGGGCAGGTTACTGTCGGGATCGATGACGGTGCTACCTTGCTGCACTCCGCTGAATATCATCTCTTCGTTTCCTCCGGCCGCGTTC
>DUZD01000091.1 GCA_013349695.1 Rhodospirillaceae bacterium | reverse complement strand
TGGCGCGGAACACCGACATCCGCCCGGTGAGCGTCAGCACCTTGTTGGAGAGCGCGTGGCTCTGCATGCCGATGCGGCGCTGGGCGAAACGCATGGTCAGCCAAGTCCGCACCCATCCCGGACCGAAGCAGATCACTTCCTCGTCGGTGGTCACCGCCTGAAGTTCCGGATCGATCTGGAACAGGGAGGCGCATCTTCGAACGCAGCCGTCACCGAGGATGGAATCGCCGTCCATGAAGACGATGACGTCGTCGGATTCGATATGGCCGCGGTTCATCGCCCTCAGCACCAGACCGATGGCCAGACGTTTGCCCGGCTGGTTCTGGCGGATCATGACGTATTCCAGGTCCAGGTCGCGGGCGTACAGGCGGAGGTATTCGGCGATGATGTCCTCGTCGTATATATCGCCGGAACCGAGCCAGATGGTTCCCGGCGTTCCCATCTCGCGGAGCTGGTTGCAGATGCTCAAGACCACCCGCTCGGTAACCTCGCGGTGTTCTCTTTGTACGTGGTCATCCTGGAACCGCGCGGCCGCAACACCGCCGCCGCCGTCGCCCTGGCGGCCTTGGAACTGAGCGAAAACGATCCCGACGCCTGCATGCTGGTGCTGCCCTCGGACCATGTCCTTGGCGACAGGCAGGCATTCCTCGACACCGTGAAAGCGGCCCACGGGGCGGCCATGAACGGCCGGCTGGTCACCTTCGGCATGGGCGCCGATAAACCCGAGACCGGATACGGCTACATCCGCCGGGGAGAGCCCCTGACCCATGCCGATGGTTGCTTCCATGTCGATCGCTTCGTCGAGAAGCCCGACCTGGAAACGGCCAAGGGGTTCCTGAGCGATGGCAACTATCACTGGAACAGCGGCATGTTCATGTTCACGGCGCGCCGCTACCTCGAAGAATTGCGGGTCCACAACCCCGCTACCCTATCGGCCTGTATCGAAGCCCTGGGAAAAGGCGGGCGCGACGGCGCCTTCGTGCTGCCCGACGCGGAAACCTTCGCCACCGCCGAGAACATCTCCATGGACTACGCGGTGATGGAAAGGACCGGCGCGGCGGCCATGGTCGCCGCCTCGTTCGGTTGGAGCGATGTCGGTTCCTGGTCATCGCTCGCCGGCCTGGGCGGGGAGGACGCGGAAGGCAACGTCGCCGAGGGCGATGTGCTGCTTGAAGGCTGCAAAGGAACCTATGTCAGAAGTTCCGGCCGCCTTGTCGCCGCCGTCGGTCTTGAAGACTAGGTGATCATCGAGACCGGCGACGCCGTGCTGGTGGCGCCCAAGGACCGGGTGCAGGACGTCAAGAAGGTAGTCGAGCGGCTGCGCGCCTCGAAGCGCCAGGAGGCCGACAGCCATGCCAAGGTGCACCGTCCCTGGGGAACTTACGAGGGCATTCACCTGGGCGGCAAGCACCAGGTCAAGCACATCGTCGTCAGCCCCGGCGGCAAGTTGTCGTCCCAGTACCACCATCACCGGGCGGAACATTGGATCATCGTTTCGGGCTCCGCCGAGGTGACGGTCGGAGACAGCGCCCGGATGATGTCGGAGAACGAATCCGTGTTCATCCCCGTCGGCGAGGTTCACCGCCTCCACAACCCGGGCAGCGAGCCCATGCACCTGATCGAGGTGCAATACGGCGACTACCTGGGCAAGGACGACATCGTCCGCCTGGACGATGTCTACGGACGTGTTCCGGCGCAAAAGAAGGAAACGTCTCACTACGCCGTGGCGGCGGAGTAAAGAAGATGCCGAACAATCACCACCAACCCTGGCGGGTTCTCGATACCAAGGAGGTATTCGCCGCCCGCCCGTGGCTGAAGCTATCGGTGGAGAAGGTGGAGGTCGCGGACGGACGGGTCGTTGACGATTTCTATCAGTTGGAACTGCCTGACTTCACGGTCGTCTTCGCCGAGACGCCAGAGGGACGCGTACTGGTCATCCGCCAGTATAAGCACGGTCCCCGGCGGACCAGCCTGACTCTCCCCGGCGGACAGTTGGAACCGGAAGAAAATCCGCTGGATGCCGCCCGCCGCGAGCTGCTGGAGGAAACCGGATACAAAGCGGCGCGGTGGACGTCCCTTGGCTCATATATGGTCAATGGCAACCTGGGTTGTGGCCGGGGATATTTTTTCAAGGCGTCGGGCGCCGACCGATTCCGGGAGCCGGACAGCGGCGACCTGGAAAATATGGAGATCCTGTTGATGGACCGGCCGGAACTGGCGGCGGCGCCCCGTCAGGTGGCGTCGCCTCCGGCATTGACGCCACCTTCGGCTCCCTTGACAAATTCAAGGAGGAGTTCAAGAACGCCGCCGTCACCCAGTTCGGCAGCGGTTGGGCGTGGTTGGTGGTCGACGGCGGCACCTTCAAGATTGTCAAGACCGCCAACGCCGACACCCCCATCGTCGGCGGCCAGATTCCCCTGATCACCTGTGACGTCTGGGAACACGCCTATTACCTGGATTTCCAGAACCGCCGCCCCGACTATGCGCAGGCGTTCCTCGACCATCTGGTCAACTGGGACTTCGCCGCCTCGAATTTGGAATGACTGGCAAGAGATAAATGGCGGAAAGTGGCGGAATTGCGGGCTCCACAAATCCAGGTGAATTCCACTTGCAACGATGAATATCCCAGATAGCTGTATTATCATTATAAAATGGAGATTGATTATCGCCGTACTTGCTGGAAAAGAAGCCCCCGATTTTACGGTGCCCGCCGTCATGGGCGATAACGAGATCGTCGATGAGTTCAAGTTGTCGAGCTAAGAGCGCTCGAGGAGCAGGAAAGGAAACCGGATGTACATCGCAATGAATCGCTTCAAGATCATCAAGGGGGAGGAGCAGGCATTCGAGGACAGGTGGGCTCAGCGAGATTCAAGCCTGAGCGAGGTTCCTGGGTTCGTGGAGTTCCACCTGCTGCGCGGGCCAGAATCCGACGACCACACGCTGTACGTCTCGCATACTGTCTGGGCGTCGGAGAAAAGCATGGAGGACTGGGCCCAGTCGGAGGCCTTCCGCAAGGCCCACTCCCAGGCCGGAAAAGGCAGGCAAGTCTATCTGGGGCAGCCCAACTTCGAGGGCTTCAACTCGGTGCTGACCGTGAAAGGGAGAGAGTGAAATAGCCGGCAACAACAGTTTCGACATCCAGGGCGGAATGGGCTGGAAAGGCCGCCCCATCCTGCCGGTCAAGCTCGAACTGGAAAAAGACGCCGAAAATTCCCACGCCACATGGCACGACAAGGACACACCTCGCCCATATTGAAAACAGCCATGCCCGGCCATGAACAGGTTTGCAATTTCAAACGGGACGGCTTCGTCATACTACGCCAAGCCTTCAGGGCTATTATTCCAGTTATATGGGCTATTTTGCCAACTTTGAGGCCCGCACTGGTTAAATAGACCTACCGCGAAAGTCCATATTTTGTAGGCTTCCGGTCTTCTCCCCCCAATTTGCAGCTTTTTCAAAACCATTGCGAGGCCACTGTTGCCCCCGAACCGCGTTGATTGTCGGGAGGTGGAGCGTGAACAAGGTCCTTTGCCACGAACGCCTGCGTCTCCGTGGCCGGGAGTTTGGGCGCATCACGGGGGTGACGGCGGCGGAGTCCGAGGAAATCGCCGGGCGCGTCCGGCCGGGATGGCCGCGAGGTGAAGCTGAAGTTCTATTCCGGGAAGAAGAAATGCCAGACCATCAAGACCGAGCTACAGGCACCAAGGGGGGCGCATCGTCACCGTTTCCAAGCCGTTCCCCGGCGCGCCGTCCATGACATTGAGGTCAGGCGGCTGCGGCTACCGTTGCCGGGATCATCCCGCGCCTATGTGGATAGCGGATACCAGGGATTACAGAAACAACACCAGCAAACGAAGTTACCTTAACAAGCGGCAAAAGGGAAAACGGCTCAGTAAAAGACGAAAAAGAATAAAACCACGCCCTTTCACGCTTCCGTGTGAAGGTGGAGAACGGCATTCGCCGCCTCAAGATATTCCTTCATCCTCTGCGAGCGATGCCGCAACCGCACACCGTGGATTACGGCATCAACTCAACATCATCGCCGGAATCGTCAATCCGAAGATGGGATACCGAGAAAAAACCGATAAGGGCCGATGCATCAGAAGCGCCGGACCCTCAAATACGGACTTTTCGCGGTAGGTCTATGCATCTTACTTAGATTACAAAAAGATTACCATAAGTATCATGAATACGACGAATATTGATACACCTGTTACTTCGTAAGCATTCATTACACACCATCCCTTCTATAAAAGTATGTGTCTAGACTTCCCAGCAGTTCTCGACCCATCCATCGGATTCATTTTTGAAATGACACAACGTTTTTTGGACGTATCCTCAAATGACCGGGTTGCGGTCCCGAACCGCCTCAAATATTAACATATTATGCAGCAGGAATCGAACCTATGCTGACCATGCACTCAGTGATGCTGGAAAAAATTATAATACTTTTTTAAAGGGCGGTGCAATCGTTTTCACGTAACATCGGTAAAAGTCCGGGCACGCCGGTGCGAAAAGGCGTCGGACTATCCTCCCGGTATCATTCCGGACGCCGCATGGCGCCGATCCCGAATCCAGTAACCTCCTGATAATCCTGGATTCCCGCTTTCCAATGCAATGACGCGATAGGAAGGTGGGGAATTGGCTGGTCCGCCATCCGGCATGAGTTCGCTCGGGATTTTTCCGATGTTACGTTTCACCTCTTTGGGTTGGCAGCATTACTTAATAAGGGGACACCATACGTATTTTGATACCTACTCTTGGTTCTGCTATCCTATCCTTCCCTTAACTGTTCCCTTCGTTTCGGCGAAGGCGGGAGGAGGCACGATCCATGGCCAGACTGGCCCGCATCGTCGTTCCCGGCGTTCCCCACCACATCGCCCAGCGCGGCAACCGCCGGCAGGAGACCTTCTTTTCCGACAGCGATTACAAGGCCTACCTAAGACTGCTCTCTGAATGGTGCGCCTGCTTCCGCGTCGCGGTCCGGGCCTATTGCCTGATGCCAAACCACGTGCACCTGATCGCCGTTCCACAGACGGCGGACGGGCTGGCGCGGGCCATCGGCGAGACCCACCGCCGATACGCCCGGCGGATCAATTCCCGCGAGGGCTGGCGTGGGCACCTGTGGCAGGGACGCTTCTCTTCTTTTCCGATGGACGCGGCCCATCTGCTTGCCGCCGCCCGTTACGTGGAGCTCAATCCGGTGCGGGCTGGCCTCCGCGAAAGCCCAGGGGACTGGCCGTGGAGCAGCGCCAAGGCGCATCTCGCGGGACGCAACGACGGGGTGGTGCGTGTAAAACCGCTCCTGGAGATGGTTCCCGATTGGCGGAACTTCCTCGAAGCCGGGCTTGCCGTGGACATGGCCGAAACCCTGCGCCGTCACGCACGCACGGGCCGTCCACTTGGCGGCGAGGGCTTCATATCCTGGCTGGAAGCGAAGCTGGGCCGCGCTCTCCGGCCCGGAAAGCCGGGGCGCAAGGTCGGAGGCGGCGCGGCTTAGGGACGCGCCGGCGATGGGGCGATAGGAATATTAATACGTATGTTGTCTCCCGATACGCATATGGTGCAGGGGTCAAGAGCCGCATCTGTAAACACAAACAAAAGAACCGCCCCGAGAGGGGCGGTCTAGTTTTACAGGGAGGCGTCGAAATGAACGAAACGTTTGAAGGGCCATTGATAGACCCCGCCCCGTCCATTTTTAAGACTATTCGAGACAATTTAAGAAACCCTTAATCGCAGGTTGCTATTCCGGGATGCCGCCGGTTCCGGCCCGGCGGCGCTGTTCTATTTTTTGAAAAACGTTTCGGCTCCCTCTCGCGCCTTCTCCTTGGCGGCAATCGTCCGTTCGGCGCGGCCGATCTTCGCCTCCAGCTCGGCTATGTAGTCTCTCAGCGCCTCGATGGACATGACTTCCAGATCTTTCGGTTTGGGCTGCTCTTTTCGGGGCTCCGGATCATCCGCGTCCATGGCTCGTTCTCCTTGCCGGAAAGGTGCGAACATACTAGACCGGCGCCGATACGGCCAAGCGAGAACAGCATGAGCGGCAAACCGCCAACCTCCATGACCTGCATCGAGATCGCCGAATTCGGCGGCCCCGAGGTTCTCAAACCGGCGACCCGGCCAACGCCCGAGGTGGCGGCCGGCGAGGTGCTGGTGCGGGTGGCGGCGGCGGGAGTCAATCGTCCCGACATCTTTCAGCGTCGGGGGCTCTACCCGCCGCCGCCGGACGTTACCGACATCCCCGGCCTGGAAGTCGCCGGCGTCGCCGCCGCCGTCGCCGACGGCGTTGCCGGCTGGAAAGCCGGCGACCCCCTCTGCGCCCTCGCCGGCGGCGGCGGATACGCCGAATACTGCGCCGTCCCCGCCCCCCAGTGCCTGCCCATACCCGGCGGACTGAACATGGTCGAGGCGGCGGCAATCCCAGAAACCTTTTTTACCGTCTGGACCAACGTCTTCGAACGGGCCGCCCTCAAACCCGGCGAGACATTGCTCGTCCACGGCGGCGCCGGCGGCATCGGCACCGCCGCCATCCAGATGGCCAGCCGCCTGGGGGCGCGGGTCATCGTCACCGCCGGAACGCCCGAGAAATGCGCCTCGTGCATGGAGCTGGGCGCGGAGCGCGCCGTCAATTACCGGCAAGAGGACTTCGTGGCCGCCGCCAAGGAATTCGGTAACGGCAAAGGCGTCGACGTCATTCTCGACATGGTCGGCGGCGGCTACATCGAGCGCAACATCAAAGCGCTCGCCGCCGACGGCCGCCTAGTCAACATCGCTTATTTGCGAGGATCAAAGGCGGAGATCGACTTTTTGCCGGTCATGCTCAAGCGGCTGACCATCACCGGTTCGACCCTGCGCCCGCAAACCGTCGAGCGCAAGGGAACAATCGCCGGCGCCTTGAAAGAGCGAATTTGGCCGTTGATCGCCTCGGGCGGCATCAAACCGGTAGTCCACGCCACTTTCCCGCTCGCCGAAGCCGCCGAGGCCCATCGCCTCATGGAAAGCGGCAACCATATCGGCAAGATCGTGCTGGTGGTTTGACCCGGCAGTTTATCCGGCGGTATAGTGAAAACGAAACTAGGATTTCGGTCATGGCCTGCCCAAACGTCGGGCCCTTCCGTTGATTTTGATTTAGGAGCAACCAATGGCGCGGCCTCTTATGCCGAAGGCGACGGCGGTGTGGCTTGTCGAAAACACCGCCCTTACGTTTGAGCAAATCGCCGGCTTTTGCTTTTTGCATCCCCTGGAAGTGCAGGCTATCGCCGATGAGGAAGCGGCCACCGGCATGCAGGGCATGGACCCCATCGCCAGTGGCCAACTGACCCTAAGCGAGATTGACCGTTGCACCACCGATCCCAGCGCCAGCCTGAAACCCGCGGCTCCCAGCGTCCCCTTGTCGAAGTTGAAATCGAAAGGGGCGCGTTATACGCCGCTCTCCAAACGCCAAGACCGGCCGGACGCCATCGCTTGGCTGCTGAAAAACTATTTGGAACTCAGTGACGGGCAGATCTCCAAGCTCATCGGCACCACCAAGTCGACCATCAACGCCATTCGTGAAAAGAGTCACTGGAACGCTCCCAACATCAAACCGCAGAACCCGGTTAGCCTGGGACTCTGTTCCGGAGCCGATCTGGAAAAGGCGATCGCCATCGCCCGTGCCCGCGCCGGCACCGTGCATGCCGCCAAAACGAAAAAGGACGCCGCTGAACCATCACCCGCGGCCAAGCCGGCCAAGCCGGCCAACCCGGAGACGGTGCCCGAACCGGCGTCCGCCGTACCCGGTCCCGAAGCGGTGGAGACAAGCGAACGGAAACCAGATCCCGTTTTCGAATAACACATAATTTGGGGCTGTCCCGGATAACGGTCATCTTGGGGTATTTTCCATCCGCGTTTTCAGAGCCTTACCGCCCCTTCATCGGAATGAAGGGTTTTTCCGGACTATCCGCACCGTTATCCGGAACGGCCCCCAAAATTTTTGCAGACGAAGACGAAGAAAATCCACAAGGGGATCAGCGAAAGGCTGTTCCGCTCCGCCAAGGCCCCGCCGGAAACGGTATCGGCGCCAACTGACGTAACCCAGGCGGCGTCATCTCACGGCCCGCCCAGTTCCTTCCAGATGGCGTAATCCTCGCGGAACGAGGTCAACGAGTTCCAGACGCGCCGGAAGTCGCCATCGGCGGCCGCCTCCTCGGCGGCGACCTCCCGCCAGGCCCCATCGAGGGCTTCCATGATCTCCGCCGGCCAGCGGTGGATGGCGATTCCCTTGGCGGTGAATTCCTTCAAGGCCGTGAACTGCATCGCCTCGCTCTCGGCCAGGCCGTGGCGGACGTTATCGCCGCAGACGGCCTCGATCCGGGACTTGGCGGTGGACGAAAGGGCATTCCATTTGTCCAAGTTGATCATCAGGTCGAAAAAGGTCGATGGCTGTTGCCAACCGGGAAAGTAGTAGTGCTTGCTCATCTCGTGGAAACCTAGCTGAAAATCTATAGCGGGCATGGAAAACTCGGCGGCGTCGATGGCGCCCGATTCCAAGGCCATGAAGAGGTCGCCTTCGGAAAACCCGCTTGTCACCACCCCCAGTTTTTCCATGACCTTGGCACCTAATCCCAGGATCCGCATGTTAAGGCCCTTGAAATCCTCCAAGACATGGATGGGCTTGCGGAACCAGCCGCCGGCCTCGGCCGTGGCGAGGCCGCAAAAAACGCCGTGCAGACCATTTTTGCGATAGATCTCCTCGAACAACTCCCGGCCGCCGCCAAGATAGACCCAGGCCATGTTTTCCGCCGGACCGGGACCGAAGGGAGCGGCGGCGAACAGTTGCAGGGCGGGGATTTTGCCGCTCCATAAGCCCGGCGACGAAAAGGCCGCGTCGATGGCCCCCGAGGCGACGGCGTCGAAAATTTCCCGGGATGGAACCAAGGCCTCGGGGGCGAAGAACTTGATCTCGATCTCGCCTCCGGATACCCGCCAAATTTTCCTCTCCAGGCGCTTGGCCAGGGTTCCCAGCAGGGGCAGGGAAGCCGGGTAGGCGCTGGCCATTTTCCAGTGTACCGACGGCTTGGCTTTGGCCGGCAACAACGGCGCCGGGGAATTGCCGCCGCCGGCGTTCCCCAACCCCGCCTGCTGGCGCGGCGATGTCAGCCGGGGGGCGATCACCGTGGCGCCGATGACGACGCCAACCACCAAACCAATAACGATGCCGATTACCGCCCCGCGCATGCCTTGCCTCCCCATGGATTTCCAAGGGCGTTATACAGGATTTAAGCCCGCATTGCCCAGATGACCCTGTAATTTGACGACAGCGCACCCGGATTCTGGTATAAGAATCATTATGTTATAGACAGACTTGGGGTGTTGATATGGCTCACCCGATGGGTGA
>DUZD01000090.1 GCA_013349695.1 Rhodospirillaceae bacterium | reverse complement strand
GATCGCTTTTCCCGCTCTCCCGGTAGGAGCGGACGCGCCGGCGATGCGGGTACATCGTCAAGCGTTCTCGACGCCCCGGGAGAGCGGGAAAAGCGACCCGGAGGGCGGGCTTCCGAGCTTTTCGGACGGCGTTGCGCGGCGCTTGTGATGGATTGACATCACGGCGCGCCACGCGCCTAGCCGGGAAACTCGGAAGCCCGTCGTATGGGGTCAGGAATCCCGCCGGGGTGTACTAGTCTAGGCAGGTTTCCGTGGATTGGCGTTCTGGCGGTCAGTTGATGACCTCCAGTGGGCTGAACCTCACCGGAATGATCTCCTTCGTTGACAATTTGCCGCTGTCGTTTTTTTCCACCAACATCAGTTGCTGAGCATCGGCAATTCCCGCCGGCACGACCATTTTGCCTCCGGGTTTGAGCTGATTGATGAGCGATGGGGGAATAATCTCGGGGGCCGCCGCGACCAGGATGTTGTCGAAAGGAGCATGTTCGGGCCAACCCGTGGAGCCGTTGCCCACCTTCATTTCGATATTGTCGTATCCAACCCGGCGCAAGTTCTCTTTCGCCTGTACGGCCAATTCCTCGACAATCTCGACGGTGAAGACTTTTCCCGCCAGCCCAGCCAAAATCGCCGCATGGTAACCAAGACCGGTGCCGACCTCGAGGACGGTGTTTTCCTCGTCGACTTCAAGGAGATCCGTCATCAACGCGACTATGAAAGGCTGCGAGATCGTTTTTTCGTAGCCGATGGGCAGCGGCCCATCGAAATAGGCATAAGGCCGCATTTCGCACGGCACGAATTCATGCCGGGGAACGTTGCCGATGACTTCCTGGACGCGAGAATCCAATCGCTCTTTGCCGATCTCGTTGCTGGCGTGCTCTACGTAGATCGATATCACCTGCATCATCTGCCGACGCAAGACTTGATGTTGCTCTTCGTTCATGGCGTAGCCCATCAATGCGACCGCAAAATTCCCTCACCCTATAGATTAACATTTGTTCGGGGCGTTCAACACAGTTGTCTGCCGCGGGAGCGCTTTTTCACCGATCCAACAGTTATTCCGATAGCCTCTCGGGCAGGGTTCCGGAGAACGGATGGAAAATTTCCCATCCAAGCCTTAACCGCCGGGAACGGCTCGAAAAGATCGGCTTCATCCGATTCGATGCGCCGGAGATGATGCGCCAAGGGCAGTTTTATCTCCATATCGACCAGGCAAATGTAATATATTTTTAAAACTTTATCCTTACACGTCAGATTCCGTCATTCGTTGATGGTGGCGGGGTCCGTCGTCGCCGGCTTGGCTGCCCAGCAGTTATCGGCGGCCGGGGGGATATTGATCCCGCCCGCGACGAAAGTGTCGGCTTTTACTTGTTTGCCGGCGAATGATTGCGGACGTGAACCTGGATACAGACATGCGCCAGGAAAACTCGAAACAAAATACCGGCGGCAAGAACGGAATTCATTTTTCGGCACTGCCGCGAAAGCTTCATTCCAACAATTGGCAGGAAAAGTTTCACGCCGGCGAATTGAGCAAAGCCGTGGCTCTACGTTCCCAATTGATTCTTTATTTTTTCTGGGAAAAGAAATGGTTTTTCATCGCCATGCTGGTCGGCGCCGGCATGTTGAACCTGCCTCCCCCGGAAGACTTGAGCCGGCAGGGCATGGTGGTCCTGACCATGTCGGTGGTGGCGATCATCCTTTACGTCACCGAACCCGTTCCGTTACCGACGGTGGCCCTGCTGATCGTGATCGCGCAGGTTTTGCTTCTTGGGCTGGATTCGTCGGACGTCGCCGGAAGTCTGATGAACGATTCGGTGCTGTTCATCATGGGCTCGCTGATGCTGGCGGTGGCGGTGGTCAAACAGAAGCTGGATAAGCGCATCGCTTGGTTGATCATTCGCATCACCGGCACCAAGACGTCGCGTATTTGTTTCGGGATTTCCGTGGTTTCCGGCATTCTGGCATCGTTCATCGGCGAACACACGGTGGCCGCCATGATGCTCCCCGTCGGCATCACCTTGATCACCCTCACTTCCGACGACCCGAAAAAGGTGCGGAATCTGGCCGCGGTTGTGCTGCTTTCCATTTCCTACGGTTGTTCGGTGGCGGGCATTGGCACGCCTTCGGGCGGGGCGCGCAACGCCATCATGATCGGATACTGGAAGGAGTTTTTCTACGATCCCACCAATCCGGAGACCTTCAAATTCATTGTCGATTACCTGAAATGGATGGTCTTCGCGTACCCGATATTCCTGATCCAGCTTCCGTTCGTGACCATGACCCTTCTCTTCACCTTCCGGCCGGAATATAGCGATCTTTCCCGCGCCGTGGTCAAACTGAGGGCGCAGGTGGAACAGGAAGGGGCGATGAAGGCCGCCGACTGGGCCGCCATAGGCATATTTTTTCTCACCCTGACGGGGTGGATTTTCTTCTCCGGCGAGATTGGCTTGGGGACGGTCGCCATTTTCGGCGCCGCCGCTTTTCTGGTTGCCGGACTGGTCCGCTGGGAGGACATCAACTCGGGCGTCAACTGGGGGGTGGTGCTGCTTTACGCCGCCGCCATTTCGCTGGGCTTGCAGATGAAGGAAACGGGCGCCGCCAGGTGGGTGGCGGAAAGCTTCCTGGCGTGGCTGGCTCCCTTTGGCGCCAGCGACGGGGTTGGCTTGTTGGCGGCGGTGTCGATCTTGACCACCGGCGTCACCAACATAATGTCGAACGGCGCCGCGGTGGCGGTTCTCGGCCCCATCGTCCTGAAGATGGCCGTCGTCGCCGAGGAAAGCTCCGTCGTCATCGGTTTCGTTACCGCCGTCTCCTCGTCGTTTGCTTATTTGACGGTGATCGGGACCCCGGCTTGCGTCATCGTTTATGCCTCCGGTTATCTGAAAACGACGGATTTTCTCGCTGTTGGCTGGAAAATGGTGCTGATATCGACAGCTATCATGTTGTTGGCGGCGTCGATATACTGGCCGCTCTTGGGCATGTGATACCTTTATTTGTGGAGGACGCGCCGGTGACGGTGGGTGTGAGCGCGGAAGAACGCCAAAAAATCCTCGAAGAGAGGAAAAAGCGGTTTCGGATTCTTGTCTGCATCGACGGCTCGGATGAATGCTATCAGAGTCTGCGTTATGCCGCCAAGCTGGGACGGGGCGTCGATGCCGACATCATCCTCCTTTACGTCCGCCCCGTCGACCAGGGGCTTCGCTCGGGCGGTTTGGAGGTCCGCGTCGCCCGCGAAAACATGATGAATTGGGGCCTTGAATTGCCTGGCATCCAATATCTCAAGAAAGGCCGCGACATTCTTGTCGAGTTGGGCGACATGGCCGAGGACTGGGCGGAGACATCCACCCATACCGATGTCGAAGGCGATCCCCTGGGCGACAACAAAATCGAGTATCGCAACGAGCATGGTACAAGCATCGTGCTCAAGCTCAAGACCGCTACCGGCATCGCCACCGGCATCCTCGAGCAGTATGAGCTTGGCCCCTACAACATGATTATCCTCGGCGCCTCGGGCCGCTGGCGGGGCCTGGCCAAGTCGTTGTGGGATCCCGCCGTCGCCGAGAAGGTCGCCATTCATGCACCTTGTTCGGTCCTGGTCGCCCGCGCATTGGAGGTCGGCCATGGCTACCTGATCTGTACCGACGGCTCCGAGCGGGCGATGGAGATGGTGCGCAAGAACGCCTATCTCTCCAGCCATTGCGGATGTCCGATCTCCCTGATGTCGGTGGCACTGGACATGGAAAGCAAGGGGGAAGCGCAAAAGTACGTGGACGAGGCCAAAAACATGCTCGATTCCATGGACATCGAAGTCAAGGAAACCATCGTCAAGGTCGGCAACCCGGTCGAGGAAATCATCGAGGCCGGTATCGACTATTCGCTGATTATCGTCTCCGATACCGGCAAGAGCGGTTTGCAGCGATTTTTCATGGGCAGCGTCGCCTTCAAGGTTATGGAAAAGGCTAATAATTCGGTTCTGATCACGCGTTGACCTGCCGCCGATTGGGATGGCAGGCTCAACGTATAACGGACGCTTTTCCCGGAATTCCCGGATGAACCAAATTTTTGACCTTAAATTTTGCCTGCGTCGCCTCCGCGGTTTCATCCCCCACGGGACACCTGCATGCAGGCACTGATTTTCGATTGTGACGGGGTGCTCGCCGATACCGAGCGCGATGGCCACCGGGTGGCCTTCAACAAAGCTTTCACCGCCAAGGGGCTCGACCTCGAATGGTCGGTGGAGCGTTACGGCGAACTGCTGAAGACCGCCGGCGGCAAGGAGCGCATGCGCCGGCACTTCGACGAGACCGGGTGGCCGGGGCCGGAGGCCGGGCGCGACACCTTCATCAAGGACCTGCACAAGCTCAAGACCGACCTGTTCATGGAGTTGATCGAGTCGGGCCGGTTGCCGCTACGATCAGGCGTCGCCCGCGTCATCGACGAAGCCATCGCCGCCGGGCTCAAGCTGGCCGTCTGCTCGACCTCCAGCGAGCGCGCCGTACAGGCCGCGGTCAACATCATGCTCGGTCCCGAACGCGCCGCGTACCTGCCGATCTTCGCCGGCGACATGGTGCCGGCCAAGAAGCCCGACCCGGCGATCTACAAGCTGGCGAGGGACCAGCTCGGCCTCGATCCGGACCGCTGCGTGGTCATCGAGGACAGCAACAACGGCCTCCGCGCCGCCATCGGCGCGGGCATGCACTGCATCGTCACCATATCGTCCTATACCGGCGGCGAGGACTTCACCGGCGCCGAGCTGGTCGTTCCCGAACTCGGCGATGGCGACGCCATCGCCATCCGCCTGGCCGACTGCCAGGCTGTCTGCGCCAGCTGAGAGCCCGCCCTTCGGGTGGCTTGTGTTTCCGCTCCGGGGCGTCGGCGCCCCGGCACCCGCCGCGCCTTGTGCCGAAGGCCGGGCCAAGGCCCGCGTCGGCCGCGCCCTGGGGCGGGGCCACGCTCCCTTTCCTCACGCCGCGTAGTCCCGCACATCGATTTCCACCCCGGCCCTTGCCGCTTCCTCGGCGGTGTCTAGCAGGTGGCCGGCCTCGGCCTCGTCGAGATATTCCTCGCCGCAGTTCTCGCAGACTTGCGCCGGCACCCCCTTGACCACCAGGATCGTGCCGCCGCGCTCCAGGGTAACTGTCGACTTCCCGGATCTGGTTGCTCCGTTGCGGCAAACGACGCATTTCATCGTTTCCTCCCGTGCCGGAAGTCCGGCTCCCACATCGATGGATCGGGTTCGTAGACGGTAATGATCACGGTTGTCCTTTCACCCCCGTTTTCCGCCGCCACCACATGCAGGGGGCGGCTTCCGGATCGGCCCAGGATCAAGCGGCTGGGGTAGGGTTCGTCATCAGGGTAGTTTTCGATAACCTCGCCCGTCTCAACGGCCTCTCGCACCTCGTTAGTGCTTATTCCACGCTCGAACATGCGTCGAATTGCATGAACGCGGAAAACGAGCTTCCTTTCCTCCAAAACCGTGGTCCATTCAGAAAAACGTTACTGTCGTGCATCATAGCACAGGTTGACGCGGGGGAGAGGGGGCTTCGTGCCGCCCGGCCCGATGCCCGCCCGCCTCGATAAAGTCGGGATTCCCCGCCGTTCGGGCCACCGGCGGCGGCGCATCTTCCGCGGCCGGGAAACGTCATGTCGCGCCGGGCCGCTAAAAAGAAAAATAATAATAAATCTATGTATTTTTAAGCAATAATTAAATATATTATATAATATTATGGCATTTATTTGAAAATTGCCGTATAATCTATTACTTAAAAAATAAAAAAAATGATCTGAAAGCCGAGGAGATGGATTGTCAAACCTCGCTGGAAAGGAGCGAAACAAATGTGTGTTTTTGCTTCGAAAGACTACGACGGCCACGAAGACGTTATTTTCCACGCCGATTCCACTAGCGGCCTGAAAGCGATCATCGCCATTCATAGCACCAATCGCGGTCCCGCCCTCGGCGGCTGCCGCATGTGGCCATATGAAACCGAGCAACAAGCCCTTTCCGATGTGCTGCGACTATCGCGGGGAATGACCTACAAAGCCGCCATTTCCGCGCTGCCCTTCGGCGGCGGCAAGGCGGTGATCATCGGCGATCCCCGCGTCGACAAGAGCGAGCCGCTGCTCAGGGCCATGGGCCGCTTTGTCGATTCCCTGGACGGCCGTTACCAGACCGCCGAGGATGTTGGCACGACCGTCTCCGACATGGACATCCTCAGGAAGGAGACCCGGTTCGCGCACGGCTTTTCGGATGGAACCGGCAATCCGTCGCCGGCCACCGCTTATGGCTGCTTCATGGGAATCCGCGCCGCCGTCAAGCACCGGTTGGCCACGGATAGCCTCGAAGGCATCAAGGTGGCGGTTCAAGGCCTGGGCAACGTCGGCTACCGTTTATGCGGTTATTTGGCCGCCGCCGGCGCCCGCCTCCTCGTCGCCGATATCAATCGGGCGCTTGTCCAAAAAGCGGCCGCCGAGTTCGCGGCGACGCCTGTCCCCGCCGGGCGAATTCACCGCCTCGACGCCGACGTCTTCTCGCCATGCGCGTTGGGCGCGGTGATCGACGACGAAACCTTGCCGCAAATCGGCGCCGGCATCGTCGCCGGATCGGCCAACAACCAACTGGTCCGCCCGCGTCACGGCGCCGCGTTGAGGAAGCGGGGCATTCTCTATGCCCCCGATTACGTGATCAACGCCGGCGGCCTGATCGATGTCGCCCACGAAGGCCGCGACTATGATTCGCAAAAAGTGCTCAAGCAGGTGGCGGTCATATACGATACCCTGACCGACATTTTCCAACGCTCCGATCTCGAAGGCCTTTCCACGGATGTCGTCGCCGACCACATGGCGGAGGAACGGTTCCGCAAGACGCATTCCTGGCCGCGGGCCGCCTTCGCCGCCTAGAAGCGCCGCCGCCTGAGCGCCATCGTCATTCGCCGAGGGGCGGCGCCGATTCCTTGGCAAACGGGAAATGCTCCAATAAAGCCGCTTTCGGTGAACCGGGGATGAGCAAGGACGAAGATTTTCCGCAACCGCCTGATCTCGATCAAATGCCGCGGTTCGCCGGCATCGCCACCTTCATGCGCCTGCCGCTGGTAAGCGACTTAAAGAAACTCGACATAGCGCTTATCGGCGTTCCTTGCGACGGCGGCAGCACCAATCGCGCCGGCGCCCGTCACGGCCCGCGCGAGATCCGTAACATGTCGAGCCTGATTCGACGCGTCAACCCGGCCAGCGGCATCGCCCCGTTCGATCTCTGCCGCGTCGGCGACGTCGGCGACGCCCCCGTCAACCCGATCGATATCGCCGACGCGCTCGCCCGGATACAGGCGTTTTTCGAGGCGCTGGCGGCGGCCGGCGTGGTTCCTCTCGGCGCCGGCGGCGACCACTTGGTAACTTTGCCGATCCTGCGGGCGATCGCCACCGAACGGCCGTTGGGGTTGGTCCAATTCGACGCCCACAGCGATACCGTCGACAGCTATTTCGGCGGCCAACGCTACACTCATGGGACGCCGTTCCGCCGCGCCGTCGAGGAAAAGCTGATCGACCCCGCGCGGACGGTGCAAATCGGCATCCGCGGCTCGCTTTTCAGCAGCGACGAGATGGCCTTCGCGCGGCAAGGCGGCATGCGCTTGATTTCCATCGAGGAGTTTTATGAACTGGGCATCGACGCCGTCATCGCCGAGGCGCGGCGCGTCGTCGGCGACGGGCCGGCCTATGTCAGCTTCGATGTCGATGGCCTCGATCCCGTCTACGCGTCCGGTACCGGCACGCCCGAGGTCGGCGGTTTCTCCACCCACGAAGCGCAGCGCATGATCCGCGGCTTGCGGGGCCTCGACCTTGTCGGCGCCGACGTCGTCGAGGTGGCGCCGCCTTTCGACTTGGGCGGCGTCACGGCGCTCGCCGCCGCCAACATCATGTTCGAACTCCTCTGCGTGCTGGCCGACGCCACGGCGCGCCGCGGCGCCGGCTGACGGCGGCATGGGACGGGCGGCAAGGGTCGGATGAGCCCTGCCGGAAACCGGTCGCTTAGCCGAAAACGGCCGCCTATTCCCCGCCCTCCCCGATATCCATCAGAATGCCCTCGATATCCCTTACGCCGTGGACGAAATCGATGACGTGGATTTGATCATCGGTCTCCCGGTAGATGATGAAATGGCCGCTTTCGCGGATGTACCGAAGGCCCGTCGTCTCGGTCAGTCCTTGAACCAATAGGTCGCACGAACGGCCCCTCGGGAGTTCGCCGACGGCCAGAGCATGAAGGCGCTCGATCAGTTGCCGTTCGTACTTTCCAGCCTGGGCGGGCCCGAAGTGCAAAATCGTCCAAGTGGCGATCTCTTCGAGACGGCTTTCGGCACGACGGGCAAGCTTGACCTTTTTCACCGGGCGGTCGCGTTGCGAGCGCGGGAAAAAGCGCGCTCTATGACCTCTTCGGCCGAGCCGTCGGCGAAGTCTCCCTCTTCAGCCTGTCGCAAGCCCTCAAGAATGCCGGCGCGAATATCCTCGAGTTCCGCTTTACGCCTTTCGAAACGATCTTCAAGCAGGCGCAAGCTTTCGCGCATCACTTCACTAGCGCTTTTATAACGGCCCGATTCCACAAGTTCCCCCACAAAGGAATCTTGGCTGTCGGTCAATACGATATTGCGTGTTGGCATGGTTTTGCACCGTGTAGAATTATCTCGTTCCTATGTTATCAGGAATGGCAATGATTGCCAATCCCAGGTCGTTGAAAGTCCGCTAGCGCTAAATGGAACGAAATTGGGCTGTTTTCGGCTTATCCCAGGCCCTTTCTGGTGCCCTTAAGTTCCTTAAAATCAACAGCCTGCCCATCTCCTGCCGCCGTTGACATCGTAGGGGTCGCTGGTTCAAATCCAACCGCGCCCACCACCGGAACCCCGAGGGAAACCAATACTTTCCATCGTTTGAGGATGATGATCGGGCGGTGGAAATTCGGCAATTTGCGGCGAAATGTTGCAAGAACCTGCGGCCTGATACGTGCAAAATCCGTGCAGTCGTTTTCTAAATGTTCTCATACAGAGACGGCTTGGGGCAGTCTAAACGGTAGAGGCAGATGCGCATCGCCGTAATTCTGGCTGGCTTTTTGGCTATTTCTCCCGCGCTGGCCGAAGCTGGCATCACCGGGAGGCCCTGCGTCATCGACGGGGATTCGCTGGCGGTCGGCGGCGCGCTCAAGGAGAAGTGGTGCCGTGGGGGCGTCGAGGTGCGGCCGCATGGCATCGACGCGCCGGAATGGGACCAGACATGTACCAACGCCGCCGGCAAGGAATGGGCCCGCGGGCGGGCCGCAAAGCGGGTCATGGCGCGGCTGGCCGGGGGAAAGATCGTGGTCTGCCAGGAACGCCTCCGGGACGTTCCCGCCGCCGAGGTCCGCTCCCGGCCCCAAAGCAGACGAAAATCAACACCCTCCGAAACTTCTCAACATGTTAAGGGTT
>DUZD01000089.1 GCA_013349695.1 Rhodospirillaceae bacterium | reverse complement strand
CCGCCGCCGATCAGGATCAAGGCCGCCGCCGCCCCGCCGCCAATAAGGATCAGGCGGCGTTTGCCGCCGTCAAAAGAGGTCAGGCGGCTTATACCGCCGCCTTTAGCCCCTTTATCTTCATCGTCATCGTCATCGTCGTCGTCTTCGTCCTTCTCTTCTTCCTCCTCTTCCTCCTCTTCCTCCTCGTCCTCGTCGTCATCCATATCGTCGTCATCGGAATCCTTCTTTTTTCCGAAGGGAAGTTTCACTTTGAATTTTTTTCCAAAGGGAAGTTTCACTTTTTAAACCGTCCTCGACGGCTTCCACCCGTCAATTGGTTTTGGCCGTTATTTTATCGGAAAAAAAGGTAACGCCGCGCAAAAGGTCAAGCGCCCGGGCCAGTTGGTAGTCTTGGGAAATCGGCGTTTTCGTTTCTTTTGTTTTGTCGTCCTTTTCATTGTTGCCGTTTTTGCCTTTTTGTTTGTCCTTTTCTTTTTCTTTCGCGGGGACCGTACCGTTATCGAGGGCGCCTCGCAAATCCGCTTCGCGGCGCCGTCTCTGGGTGGCGATGGTCTCGACTTTCGCTTGCTCGACGGTGATGTCGGGCTCGATGCCGACCACCTGGATCGACCGCCCGGAAGGGGTGAAATAGCGCGCCGTGGTCAACCGCATGGCGCCTCGGCCGGGCAAGGGGATGATAGTTTGCACCGACCCTTTGCCAAAGGACTTGGTGCCAAGAACGATGGCCCGGTGATGATCCTGCAAGGCGCCGGCGACGATCTCGGAGGCCGACGCCGAGCCGCCGTTGATCATAACCACCATCGGCAAGCTCTTGGCTAGGTCGCCGGGACGGGCGTTATAGCGTTGCGTTTCCTCGGCCCGCCGGGAGCGGGTCGAAACGATCTCTCCTTTGTCGAGAAAGGCGTCGGACACGGCCACGGCTTGATCGAGAAGGCCGCCGGGATTGTTGCGTAAATCCAGCACGATGCCGTGCAAGCTGTCGCCCCGTTCCTTATGCAGCTTGGCCATGGCCTCCTTCACTCCCTTGCCCGCCTGTTCGTTGAAGGAGGTGATGCGCAGGTACCCTATATTGCCTTCCAGACGCGAGCGCACGGACTTGATCTTGATGATGGCGCGGGTAATCGTGACGTCGAAGGAATCGCGGCCCTCGCGGCGGATTGTCAAACGGATGTCGGTGCCGACGCGGCCACGCATTTTGTCGACCGCTTGCCCCAGGGTCAGTCCAAGCACCTGGTCGCCGTCGAGATGGGTGATCAGATCGCCGGCTTCGACGCCGGCGCGATAGGCGGGGGTGTCGTCAATGGGAGAAATAACCTTGACCAGCCCGCCCTCCATGCTGACCTGAATGCCCAATCCACCGAACTCGCCTTTGGTCTGGACCTGCATTTCGCGGAATCTTTTGGCATTGAGATAACTGGAATGGGGATCGAGGGAAGACAGCATGCCGGTAATGGCGGCTTCGATCAGCGACTCATCTGTCGACTCCTCGACGTAATCGGCGCGAACACGCTCGAAAACATCACCGAACAAGTTGAGAAGCCGATAGGTATCGGCATTGTTTTTTTCCGCTTCGGCCGTGGCGCCCGGAGACGAGACCAAAATGCAGGCCACGGCGGTCACAAAGAACATTCGATGTTTCATCCACTTACCCTATTTTTACGTGCCGCCAACCACGGCAAAGGATTGATCGGTTGGCCATTACGGCGCAGTTCCAGATAAAGAACCGGCCTTGCTCCCGCCGGGCGGCCCATGACGCCGACCGGTTCGCCGGCCACGACCGTTTGCCCGATAACACAGTCAATGCGGGCAAACCCGGCAAGAAGGCTATGATATCCCTCGCCGTGTTCAATGATCAAGAGTTGCCCGTAACCGCGGAAAACGCCCGCGAACACCACCCGACCGTCGTAGGTGGCAATCACCTGGGCATGAGATAGGGTTTCGATGGTGATTCCCTTGCGGGTCGCGCCGTTGCCGATGTTTTGTCCGTACAGCCCGGCCAATCGGCCGACAGCGGGAAAGGGCAGGGCTCCCCGTAGCCTAGCGATGCGGCCAGCGGTTGGTTGGATTGGAACCTTGCCGGCGGCGGTTTTGCCCTTCGCTTTTCCCCGCCTCTTCTTCTCTGCCGTCCGTTCGCGGTCGGCTTTTTGCAGGCGGGATAGAAGGTCGCGCAGATCATTCGCCTTTTCGGCCAGTGCCCGTATCCGGCGCGCCGTCCGCCGGCTCTTGGTATCGGTTTGGCGTTTTAATCCGGTTTTTTCGTCCAACAGTCTTTTCAGCAGCGTCCGTTGTTTTTTGCGTTTTTCCGCGGCACCGGCCAGTTCCGTTCGCCGCCGGTTTATCTCGAGTCGGGCGCCGAGCAGGCCGGCGAGTTCATCCCTGAGACGGCCGGCGTTCCTTTCGATGCCGGGCAGGGCGGCACGCAACAGAATGGTGCTACGGATCATGTCGGAAGGTCTCAAAGGCTGGACGATCAAGGCCTCCGGCGGATGGCGGGCAAGCCGCGACAGGGCCATGAGGACGCGCGCGAACTGATTGCGCTGTTGTTCGAGGCGGTCGATTTTGGTCTTCTCGGACAGGACCAGCGCATCCAGCATGTCCTCCAGGCGGGAAACCTCCGCCTCGTGAGTCTGGATGACATAGGCGGCGGCGACCAGTTGCCGCCGCAGTCGTTGAAGATCCTTGGCCAGGGCGGCGGACTTGCGTTTGAGCGTTTTGTCCGTCTTGCGGCTTTCGTCGAGAGCGCGCTTGACTTCTTCGAGGCGTTGGCCGGTATCGGATCGTTCTTGCGCGGCCCAGGCCAGCGGCGGCGGAAAGATCAGCCACGCCGCCGCCAACAGGCCCGGCAGCCGCAAATATCGGAAGCGGAATTGGCGCATTTACTGGGCGGCGGCGATTTCGGCGCCGTCCTCGAGGATGAGGGACCGGCCGGTCATTTCTTCGGATTGCGGAAGCCCCAGCAATCGAAGCAACGTCGGCGCCACGTCGGCCAGACGGCCGTCCCGCAAGCGCCGCCCGCCGCCGCCCGACAACACCACCGGTACCCGGTTCAGGCTATGCGCCGTATGCGGCTGGCCGGTGCCGGGATCGCGCATTTGTTCGCAGTTGCCGTGATCGGCGGTAACCAGCAACACGCCACCGGCCTCGCTCACCGACCGCTCGAGCCGGCCCAGGCAGATATCGACGCACTCGACGGCCTCGATGGCGGCCGGCAAGATGCCGGTATGGCCTACCATGTCGCCGTTGGCGTAGTTGACGACAATCAAGTCGAAACGGTCTTCGCAGATAGCCGCGATCAGTTTGTCCGTCACCTGGGGGGCCGACATTTCGGGTTTCAGGTCATAGGTGGCGACTTGCGGCGAAGGGACAAGGATCCGTTCCTCGCCCGGGAAAGCCGTCTCCAGGCCGCCGTTAAGAAAAAAGGTGACATGGGCGTATTTCTCGGTCTCGGCGATCCTGAGTTGGCTCATGCCCGCTTCGGCCACCACTTCTCCCAGGATGTTTTCGAGCTCCAGGGACGGGAACAGGGGCGTGAAATTCTTGTTGAGTTCAGCCGAATACCCGGTCATGCCGGCCAGCCCCACGAAACGGACGAGGCGGGACCGCTGAAAAACCTCGAAACCAGGATCGGCGAGCAGGCTCAAAATCTGCCGCGCCCGATCGGCGCGGAAGTTGGCCATGAGAAGGGCGTCGCCATCGGCCATGCCTTCGTAGCCTTCGATGACGGTGGGCGGCACGAATTCGTCGCCGGTATCGGCGGCGTAACTTTGTTCAATGGCGAAGACCGGATCGGGCGCCGTTTCCCCGACCCCATCCATCATCGCCAGATAAGCTTTCTCTACCCTTTCCCAGCGCTGGTCCCGGTCCATGGCGTAGTAGCGGCCGCTGACCGTGGCGATGGCAAAATCCGCCAAGGCGGCGGTGTCGGCGAGGAATTTTTCCATGAAGCCCCGAGCGCTCTTGGGCGGGGTGTCGCGGCCGTCGAGAAAGGCGTGGACGGCGATGGGAATCCCGGCCTCGCCGATGGCGCCGGCCAGGGCCGCCAAATGGTCCTGGTGGGAATGGACCCCGCCCGGCGACAACAAGCCCATCAGGTGGCAGGTTCCGCCGCTTTTCCTCAGTTTGGCGATCAGACCGAGAAGCGCCGGATTTTCGCCCGGCAAGCCGTCGCTGACCGCCGCGTCGATGCGCGGCAGGACTTGCATGACGATACGGCCGGCGCCCAAGTTCATATGGCCGGCCTCGGAATTGCCCATCTGCCCATCCGGCAAGCCGACATGCCGGCCCGAGGCGTCGAGACGGGCCGAAGGCAAGGTGGCCATCAAACGGTCCCAGTTGGGCGTACGACCCAAGGTGACGGCATTATCGTTTCGTTCGGAACTCATCCCCCAGCCGTCGAGTATGCAAAGAACGACGGGACGGGACCGGTCGCCGATGGTGTTGCTGTCTGACATGGTTTTTTTTATATATATATGCCAAAAATCGTCGGTTACGATAGTCCGCAAGGGTTAACGACCCCCTAAACCCGGAGATAGGGGACGGGCGTCATGCCGCGATGGCGGAGATAGGCCCCCCCCGCCCGGCCGTAAATCACCGCCGGTGGTAGGGATGGCCCGAAAGGATGCACTGGGCGCGGTAGATTTGTTCAGCCACGAGCCCGCGCACCAGCAGGTGGGGCCAAGTCATGGGGCCGAGGGAGAGAACCAAGTCGGCGCCTGCTTTCATTGATTCGTCCAAGCCTTGCGGGCCGCCGATGAGAAAAACCAGGTCGCGCCGGCCGTCGTCCCGCCAAGTGCCGATCCGATCCGCCAAGGCGGCGCTGGAAAGCGCTTGGCCCCGTTCGTCCAGGGCGACGATCACCGCCCCTTGCGGTGCCGCGCCCAACAGCAGTTCGGCCTCGCGTTTCCTGAGCTTGCCGACCGGAAGCCGACGCTTTTCCTCCACCTCCTTGAGGCAAAAAGGAAAAGTTACGCGGCCGGCGTAATGTTCAAAAAGGGCGCGCTCGGGCCCGGCTTTCAGACGGCCGACGGCGGCGATGAGAATACGCATGGGACCCGGCTCGGGGGATCGTTCAAGCCGTCATTTCCACCGCCATTCCAGAGCCCTTCCGGGAAGCCGGGGCGGGCGCCCCCCAGATTTTTTCCAGGCAATAGAATTCCCGGACCTCGGGCCTGAAAAGATGGACCACGACATCCCCCGCGTCGATCAGCACCCAGTCGCACTGCGCCGCGCCCTCGACGGAAAACCCATCGAGTCCGCTGGCTTTCATTTTTACCCGGAGATGTTCGGCCATGGCGCCGACTTGACGGCGTGACGCGCCGCTGGCGATGACCATGAAGTCGGCGATGTCGGTCTTACTTGCGATATCGATGACGATGACTTCCATTGCCTTGTCGCCATCGAGGGACTCTTCCACCAGTTTCAGCAGCTTCGCCGCCGACGGTGGCGTTTGTTTCGATCGTGGTATGGCTTGCTCCTCCTTAATCCGTTTGACCATATCCGCGCTTTTCGCGGCGAGCGCGAATCTGCGTTGCCGAGGCGGCGTGAAGGCGCTCACGCAGGAACACCCAGGCCGGCGGTTGCATCGCCACCACGTCGCCCGCCCGGGATGCTCTCACCCGGGCCCTGGCGAAACGCCGCGCCGCCTTCGCCGTCAACGCCCTCAAACAATAGGAGGGCCGGGCGAAAACCGCAATGGGAAGCATGCGAAACATGCGCCGCCAATTCTTCCACCGGTGCGCCTGGATCAGGTTATCGGCGCCCATGATCCAGACGAACCGGTCATCGGGAAATTCCGCGAACAGGCTCTCAAGGGTATCGACGGCGTAGCGGGTGCCGAGTCTCCGTTCGATGTCGGTGGCCTTGACGCGGGGGCCGGTGGCGAGCTTGCGCGCCGCCGCCAGCCTCACCCGCAAAGGCGCCATGCCGGCGGACGGCTTCAACGGATTTTGCGGCGAGACCAGCCACCAGACCTCGTCCAGCCGCAACCGCTCCAAGGCCCGTTCGCTGACGTGCATGTGTCCGCCATGGGCGGGGTTGAACGAACCGCCGAGAAGACCGATTCGACGCCCCGCCGGCGAACGCCTCAGGGCCGGCACTGCCCGGTCCCGCGGACCACGTACTTGAAGCTGGTCAATTGCTCGACGCCGACGGGACCGCGGGCGTGCAGCTTGCCGGTGGAGATGCCGATCTCGGCGCCCATGCCGAATTCGCCGCCGTCGGCGAACTGGGTCGAGGCGTTGACCATGACGATGGCGCTGTCGACCCGCCCGAGAAACTCCTCGGCGGCGGCCTCGTCCTCGGTGATGATGGCGTCGGTATGCCGCGTGGAGTGCCGGGCGATGTGATCGACGGCGCCTTCGATGCCGTCGACGACGGCGACCGAGATGACGGCGTCCAGATACTCGGTGTCCCAATCCTCGTCCGTCGCCGCGACCACCCGTCGGTCGATGGCGCCGGCCGCTTCGTCGCCGCGCACCTCGCAGCCGGCCTCGATCAGGTCGCCTATGATGGGCGGCAGCATCGCCGCCGCCACCCCCTTGTCGACCAGCAACGTCTCGGTGGCGCCGCAAATGCCGGGGCGCCGCATTTTGGCGTTGACGACCACTTTCCGCGCCGTCGGCAAGTCGGCGGCGGCATCGACGTAAGTGTGGCAGATGCCTTCCAGGTGCTTGAAAAGGGGCACCTTGCTCTCGGCGCTGACGCGGGCGATCAGCGATTTGCCGCCGCGCGGCACGATGACGTCGATGCAATCGGTCATCGACAACATTTCGCCGACGGCGGCGCGGTCGCGGGTCGGCACCAATTGGATGGCCGGGACGGGCAGGTTCGCCAGGGCTAGCCCATGGCCGAGCGAATCGATGATCGCCGCCGAGGAATGAAAACTCTCGGAGCCGCAGCGTAAAATGGCGGCGTTGCTTGATTTGAGACACAAGGCGCCGGCGTCGGCGGTGACATTGGGCCGGGATTCGTAAATGACGCCAATGACGCCGAGCGGCACCCTCACCCGGCTGATGCGGAGCCCGTTGGGACGGTCCCACTTGGCCATCACCTCGCCCACCGGATCGGCCAGCCCGGCGATGGCCTCGAGGCCCGAAGCCATGGCTTCGATGCGCCCGTCGTCGAGGGCCAGGCGGTCGAGCATGGCCTTGGTGAGGCCCTTTTGCTCGCCGGCCGCCATGTCCTTGCCGTTGGCGGCGGCGATCCGATGGCGGCGATCCCGCAAGGCGGCCGCGCAACGCCGCAAGGCCTCGTCCTTGCTTTCAGTCGAGGCGCCGGCCAAAACCGCCGCCGCCGCCTTGGCCTCGGCGCCGATACGGCGCATCAGGGCCGGAATATCCTCGCTCCGGACAGCGGAATCATCTATGGTCATGACAGCACCAGATCGTCGCGGTGGATCATTTCATCGCGCCCACGATAGCCGAGAAGGCTTTCGATTTCACCGCTTTTATGGCCCATGATCCGGCGCGCGTCATCGGCCGAATAGGCCGAAAGCCCGCGGCCGATTTTGCGGCCGTCGCCGGCTTTGACGATGACCGCGTCGCCACGCTTGAAAGCGCCCTCGACTTCGGTGACGCCCGCCGGCAACAGACTTTTCCCGTTGCCGAGAGCTTTCATCGCCCCGTTGTCGATGGTGATGGCGCCGGCCGGCCCGAGGATGCCGGCGATCCAATGTTTGCGCGCCGCGCGCGGGTTGGCCCGAGGCAGGAACCAAGTGCAACGCGCCCCATCCTCGATGGCCCGCAAGGGGTGTAACGGCTTGCCGTCGGCGACCACCGTGGCGCAACCGGCGGCGACGGCGCTCTTGGCGGCGGCGATTTTGGTGATCATGCCGCCGCTGCCGTAATCGGTCCGGGCCGAACCCGCCATCGCCTCGATCTCCGGGGTAATTTGGTCGATGATGGGGATATGCCGGGCGCCGGGTTCTCGGCGGGGGTCGGCGCTGTAAAACCCGTCGATATCGGAAAGCAGAACCAGGACATCGGCGCTGATCATGGCGGCGACCCGGCCGGCCAGGCGGTCGTTTTCGCCGAACCGGATCTCGTCGGTGGCAACGGTGTCGTTCTCGTTGATCAGCGGCACCGCGCCAAGACGCAGCAATGTCGAGAGCGTGTTGCGGGCGTTCAGGTAGCGGCGCCGGTTATCGCTGTCGTCCAATGTCAGAAGGACCTGCGCGACGGTCATGCCTTGGCGCCCCAGCACCTCTTCGTAGGCATGCGCCAAGCGTACCATGCCGGTGGCCGCCGCCGCTTGTTTCTCTTCGAGCTTGAGATCGCCGCCGGAAAATCGCAAGTGCCTTCGGCCGAGGGCGATGGCGCCCGACGAGACGATGATGACATCCTGCCGGCGTTCCCGGCATCGGGCCAGGTCGGCGGCCAGGGCCTCCAGCCATCGCCGGTGAAGGGTGCCCCGCTCGGCGTCGACGAGCAAAGCCGATCCGATCTTGACGATGACGCGGCGCCCGGCCTCCAGGCTGGGAGTATGCTGTTTTGCGGTCATGGCGCGTAGGCTTGGCTTTTTCGGTGGCCGGCGTCGGCCCGTTCATTGATGGCGGCGAGGACGGCGCGCAACATGCCCTTTACACCGGTTTTGGCGACACCGGAGATGGTCAAAACGGTCTGGCCGGAAACGCCGGCCAAGGCGGCGCGCTTGCTTTTCGTCTCCTCGGAACTTAACGCATCGCACTTATTGAGGGCGACGATTTCCGGTTTTTCTTCGAGACCGGCGCCGTAAGCCCGCAACTCCCGGCGCACGTTCCGGTAGGCGGCGGCGACGTCGCCGCCGGTGCCATCGACAAGATGCAGCAACACCCGGCAGCGCTCGACATGGCCGAGAAAGCGGAAACCCAGTCCCGCCCCGGCGCTGGCGCCCTCGATGAGACCGGGAATGTCGGCCAGCACGAACTCGTCCTCGTCGACTTGGACAACACCGAGATTGGGATGAAGGGTGGTGAACGGATAGGCGGCGATTTTCGGCCGGGCGCCGGTGACGGCGGCAAGCAAGGTGGATTTGCCGGCGTTGGGCAAGCCGACCATGCCGGCATCGGCGATCAGTTTCAGGCGCAACCACAGCCACCGTTGCTCGCCGCCGCGGCCGGGATCGGCGCGGCGGGGGGCTTGGTTGGTCGAGGATTTGTAATGAGTGTTTCCGAAACCGCCGCCGCCGCCCTTGGCCAGGACCACGCGCTGGCCCAGGGCGGTCAGATCGGCGATCGGGATGTTGCCGTCATCGGCCAGGATCTGGGTGCCGACGGGAACCTTCAACAAAACGTCCTCGCCGCCGGCGCCGGTGCGGTCGCGGCCGGAACCGTTGCCGCCGCGCTTGGCCTTGAAATGCTGCTGGTAGCGGTAATCTATCAGCGTGTTGAGGCCGTCCTCGCAAACGGCGATAACGTCGCCGCCGCTACCGCCGTCGCCGCCGTCGGGACCGCCGAAGGGGATATTTTT
>DUZD01000088.1 GCA_013349695.1 Rhodospirillaceae bacterium | reverse complement strand
GTCTATAACATAATGATTCTTATACCAGAATCCGGGTGCGCTGTCGTCAAATTACAGGGTCATCTGGGCAATGCGGGTCAAACCGACCATGGTGGCGGCGAGCTTGCCCAATACGCGCGCCCGTCCCCAAACATTGTTGACCTTCTCGGCCACCGCCATTCCGCGTCCAAAAGCCCTCCAGGCGGCATCCCGTTCATCGGCGGCGGAGTGATTCATGGCGATCTCGCAAAACATCCAAACTTGGCTCAATGAGCTCTTGATGTCGTTAGTGGCGGTTTCGGCGAGTTTTTCCGTCCGCCGGGCGCCGGTATTGTCGCCGGCGCGCCCTTGTTGCGCCGAGATCGTCCACAGCGTTTGGGCGCGCAACCGATCATCGCCGATTGTCAGCGCCACCTTCACCGCTTCATCGAAATCCTTGCCGCCGGATCCGTTATCGATTTGCTGGCCAGCGAAAGCGATGCGGCTTGCCGCGTAATCCCGGGCGTAACGGAGTTCGATGCTCTCGGCGGCGGCCTTGGCCTTGTTGACGGTTTCCCGCGCCGCCGTCCGGTCCCCGGCCTTGGCCTGGGCCTGGGCCTGGGCGATACGGCTCAAGACCACGGCCCGGTAGCGAACCGCGTCAATGCTTTCCGCCGTTAGCAAAGCTTGCGCCGCGTCTCCGCCTTTGGCCTGGGAGATCGCGGTGGCGATCAGAACCGGTGTCCGCTCGCTGTCGGCGTCGACCTCGCCCAAGATGCCGAGCGCCCGTTCGGTAAGGTTCATTTCCGCCAAGGCGGAAGCGACATGACGCAGCGCCGCCCCTTTTTGCGCGGCGGCGGAGAGAGACCGGGCCAAGGTCCCGGCCGCCTTGAGGTTCTCCTCGGCGGTCCGGGCATCGCCAGCCAGGCTCAGGATCACCGCCGCCCGAGCGTGGTAGGTAACACGGGTAAGCCTGTTTTCGACCTCGGCGAGATCGGCAAGAAGACGGCGAACCGTGGCTTTGGCGGCGATTTTGTCGCCACCCTGGATGTGGATGGCGGCGATGGCGGCGAAGGCTTCGACCCGCTTGCCGGCATCGGGAACGATTTCAGCGGCGGCCAAGGCCTCCTCGCCGCGCCCCGAAGCCGCCTGGGCCTTGGCGATGTTGCGAAGCGCCACCATGATCAGCCTGGGGTCGCCGATGCGGGCAACCGTTTGCATGGCCTCCTTGGCGAAACCGGCTTTTGCCTGGGCCGCCAGGATCTCGCCCAAGGCCCAATCGCGCATTTCGGGCTTGTATATGGCCTTGGCGCTTTCCGAAGCTTCGGCGAGAAGACAGCGGACCGTCGGATCGCGGAAACATTGAGCGGCATCGCGGGTTGGGTCGGCGGTCTCGGCTGTGCCGCCATCGTCGCCGGTTATCAGGCGCCGCGTCGCCGGCTGATCGAGAAGCGCGCGCCGCGCCGTTTCGATGTTGTCGTGGCGGGTCCGTTGCAGGCGTTTCAACAGCCCGGCCACTTTGGCGCCGGTTTCCATTTGCCCGGCCAGGGCTTCGCTGACTCGCCCGTCCACTTTCAAGCCCGTGCTTTTCTGATAGGCGCGGATGGCGGCTTCCAGAACAGCATTCATGCGGCCGTTCACCGGTCCCCGGTAGCGGCCGGATTCGGCAAGCGCCTTTTGAACCCGCAGCACCAAGGGATTGGCGAGTCGCTCCCAGGGTCTCTCGCCGCCGGGGAGGGCTTCCGGCGGCCGCGACGCCAGTTCCCCGAGGCCGACCGAGGCCCGCGCCCAGGTTCCCCATCCGGCCAGCGCCAAGCCGGCGAGAGCGGCGGCGAAAAAGCCGATTGCACGGGCTTGGCGACGAAAACAGCGATCCATGCCGAAAATATCGCGCCAACGCGCCGGTCTGGCAAGATGTCCCTTGCCGGCTCGGCCCTTGCCAGGAAAAGCCTGGTTCCGTAAGAACCAGGGGAATACCAGAGCCAAGCAACGGAACCGCCGCGGGTATGTCATGGCCGTTTACACCGAAGTGAGCGACGAGGACCTGATCGCCTTTGTCGCCGAATTCGATATCGGCGAGGTCGTCGCCTGCAAGGGCATCGCCGAGGGAATCGAAAATTCCAACTTCCTGCTGACGACGGAAACCGGTTCCTACATTCTGACCCTTTATGAAAAGCGGGTGAAGCGGAAAGACTTGCCGTTTTTTCTTGAACTCATGGAACATTTGGCGGCGGCGGCGGTGCCGTGTCCGACCCCGCTCCGCGGCCGCGACGGCGAATGTTTGCGCGGCTTGAGCGGCCGTCCCGCCGCCATCGTCTCCTTTCTCGAAGGCATGTGGGCGCGGCGCGTCACTCCGCGACACTGCGCCATGCTGGGCGAGGCGATGGCCGGCCTGCACTTGGCGGGCGCCGATTTCCGGCGGGTTCGCGCCAACGACTTTTCGGTCGGCGCCTGGCGGCCGCTGTTCGAGGCCTCGGCCGGGCGCGCCGACGAGGTCCAGCCGGGGCTGGCCCGGGAACTGGCGGCGGAACTCAGAAAGGTGGAATCCGACTGGCCGCGAGAGCATGGCCAAGACAGTCCGCCCATGGGGATCATCCACGCCGATCTGTTCCCCGACAACGTCTTCTTTCGGGGCGGCAGGCTTTCCGGTCTCATCGATTTCTATTTCGCCTGCACGGATTTCTTCGCCTATGACCTGGCCATCTGTCTCAATGCCTGGTGTTTCGAGGACGAGCGCAGCTTCAACATCACCAAGGCCCGGCACATGCTGAGCGCCTACCGCAAGGTCCGCGATTTATCGGCCGCCGAATTGGATGCCCTGCCGTTATTCGCCCGCGGCGCCGCCCTGCGGTTTTTGCTGACCCGGCTTTACGATTGGCTGAACAAACCCGCCGACGCCTTGGTGACGCCTAAGAATCCGCTAGAATACCTTGAAAAGTTGCGCTTCCACCGGGGCGTCCGCGGTCCCGGCGCGTACGGATTGGATTGACCCCTTGACCGGCGGCGACGGCGGCATCGTCGAGTTGTTCACCGACGGAGCCTGTTCGGGCAATCCGGGTCCCGGCGGCTGGGGCGTGCTGCTGCGCTGGAAAGGGCATGAAAAAGAGCTTTCCGGCGGCGAGCCCGAAACGACCAACAACCGCATGGAACTGATGGCCGCCATTCAAGGCCTCGAGGCCTTGAAACGAGGCGTCAAGGCGAGCCTCCACACGGACAGCCTCTATGTCCGCGACGGCATCACCCGGTGGATTGAAAACTGGAAAAGGAACGGCTGGAAGACGGCGCGAAAAAAGCCGGTCAAGAACGCCGATCTGTGGCGGCGCCTGGACCGGGCGCTGGCCAGACACGAGGTGGAATGGCGCTGGCTCAAGGGCCACGCCGGCCACCCCGATAACGAACGCGCCGACGCCCTGGCCCGGCGGGGCGTCGCAAAGGCCAGGGAAGACCGGGGAGGGTAACTCTACGAGGCTTGTAACCTCTTAGCGTGGTTTCCCAACGGATTTTCCTGATGCATTTGACGCGGCGGATATATCGAGGAATGCTGCTGTTGGGATGTGACATGGAGAGTTCATACCGTTTGGGAGTGGCGGAGAAGACGGAGGGGGAATGAACGTGGCGAACAATCATTTGTTAGCGGCGTTTATTCTCATCCTGCTGTTTTCGTGGCCGGGGATGGCGGCGGCGCAGTCGGACGAGTTGATGCGGGCGTACAAGCAATATCAAGCGCTTGAAAAGCAGGGCCGTTACGTCGAGGCCGAACGCTTTGCGCGGAAAGCCCTGGAACTGGCGGAACAGGAGTTCGGGCCGGAGCATCCGACCACCGCCGCATTCATCAACAACCTGGCCGGGTTGTACTATCGCCAGGGCCGCTACGCCGACGCCGAACCGCTCTTCAAGCGCGCCCTGGCGATCCGCGAGAAGGCCCTCGTCCCGGAGCATCCGAATGTCGCCGCCAGCCTCAACAACCTGGCCGAACTGCATCGCGCCCAGGGCCGCTACGGCAACGCCGAGCCCCTCTTCAAGCGCTCCCTGGCAATCGTCGAAAAAACCCTCGGCCCGGAGCATCCGAATGTCGCCACGACCATCAACAACCTGGCCGTCGTGTATGAAAATCAGGGCCGCTACGGCGATGCCGAGCCGCTTCATAAACGCGCCCTGGCGATCCGCGAGAAGGCCCTCGGCCCGGGGCATCCCAACGTGGGCCAGAGCCTCAACAACCTCGCCGAACTGTACCGCGCCCAGGGCCGCTACGGCGACGCAGAACCACTCTACAAGCGCGCCCTGGCAATCCTGGAGAAGGCCCTCGGGCCGGAGCATCCGAATGTCGCCGCCAGCCTCAACAACTTGGCCGGGCTGTACAAGGCCCAGGGTCGCTACGGCGACGCCCTCGATCATATCCGCCGGGCCAGTGGTACTCACGGTTCTCGCGCCGCCCGCTCCGCCGGTGGGCGCTCAAGCGGTGGCTTGAGCGAACAGAAAAACGTGCGTTACGTTTTCGTGAAACATGTCCAATACGCTTGGTCCGTTGCCGGGCGCGAACCGTCTCGACTCGCGGCTTTGACCGCCGAGACCTTCAAGGCAGCGCAACTCGCCAAGGCCACCGGAACCGCCGCCGCCGTCGCCGGCATGGGCGCCCGTTTCGCCGCCGGCGACGATGCGCTTTCCCGCCTCGTCCGCGCCCGCCAGGACGCGGCGGAGGAATGGCGGCGGCTGGATAAAAAGCTCATCGGCGCCGTTGGCCGACCGTCCGGCAAGCGCGACGAGGCGGCGGAAAAACGGTTGCGCGCCAGGTTGGCCGGCCTCGACCGCCGGAGCAAGGACCTGGACGCCGGGCTGGCCCGCGAATTTCCGGAATATATCGAACTCGCCGCTTCCCGCCCGCTGCCGCTTTCCGAAGTCCGGGAACTCCTCGGCCCCGACGAGGCAATGTTGGCCTATGTGACCGCGCCCAATGAAACGTTCCTTTGGGTGGTGAGGCGCGAGCGCGCCGGGATGCGTCGTCTGGACATCGGCGCCGATGACCTCATCGAGGCGGTGGCGGAGTTGCGCGGCGGCCTGGACCTGTCGGGCGTATCCACGCTTGCCGATATTCCGCCCTTCGACACGACCCGGGCATTCGAGCTTTACGGCAAGCTCTTCGCCCCCGCCGAGCCGTTGCTCAAGGGTGCGCGCCACGTTTTCGTGGTTGCCGATGGGGCGTTGCAAAGCCTTCCCCTGGGCGTTCTAGTCACCGAGAAGCCGCAAGGTGGCTTCACCGACTTCTCCGGCTACCGTCAAGTCCCGTGGCTGGCCAGGAAGTACGCGCTGACTACCCTGCCATCCGTGTCCTCCCTG
Source organism: Rhodospirillaceae bacterium (assembly GCA_013349695.1). GTDB lineage: Bacteria > Pseudomonadota > Alphaproteobacteria > Rhodospirillales > 2-02-FULL-58-16. The sequence goes on along the minus strand of DUZD01000088.1, from coordinate 4,331 downwards.
AGGGCACTGAGGCACTTTGCCAAGGCGGCACGGGGGAACAAGCTTTTTGGCGGCTTCGGCGATCCGTTGCTGAAGGGGCATCCCGATGAACGCCGAGGCATCGAGCTGGCGAGCCTGTTCAAGCCGCGGGGGATCGCCGACGTCGATGCCGTGCGCACAAGGCTTGCCCCTCTGCCGGACACCGCCGGCGAACTGAAGGCAATGGCCGCTATCCTTGGCGCGGCAAATGACAACCTGTTCCTTGGCGAGCGGGCAACGGAACGTAACGCAAAGACCCGGGACCTGAGTGATTACCGGGTAATGGCGTTTGCTACCCACGGCCTGGTGGCCGGCGACCTGAAGGGCTTGGCGGAGCCCGCCCTGGTCTTGACGCCGCCAAGGACAGGAACGAAAGAGGATGATGGTCTTCTCACCGCCAGCGAGGTGGCGCAGCTCAAGCTCAATGCCGATCTGGTCGTCCTTTCCGCCTGCAACACCGCCGCCGCCGACGGCACGCCGGGCGCCGAGGGTCTCTCGGGCCTTGCCAAGGCTTTCTTCTACGCGGGTTCCCGCTCTCTTTTAGTGTCGCACTGGCCGGTCCGCTCGGACGCCGCCGTCAAGCTGACGACACGGATGCTCAAGGAGGCCGCCAACGACAACAGGATCGGCCGCGCCGAAGCCCTGCGCCGCTCGATGCTGGCGTTGATGGAAGATGCCGGCAAACCCCACTTTGCCCACCCCATGTTCTGGGCGCCGTTCGTGGTCGTCGGCGAGGGCGGAACTTACGCGGTCAAATAACTTTTTTGTCCCCTTTTCCTGGCCCGCCGCCCCGCGGACGAATGGCGGCGAAGAGACAAAAACCACATTCGCCGTCATTGGGCGAGTTCGAACATCATCAACAGCGTCCGCTGCAAGGCGCTGAAATTGTCGTCGGAAATCATATAGAGCAAGGTTTCGCCGCTGTCGGCCCGGCGGACCGCCAAGCCTTCGAAGTTGTCGACACCGAGCGGCGGCTTGATGAGAACGATTTCCGCCCCCCGTACCAAGGCCTCCGGTTGCAACGCCGTTTTGTCGACGAGCATAACGCGGATGGCGAAGCCTTCGATCAAGGAAAAACGCCTCTCAAGCACGATCACATCGCCGCCAGGCAGGGCCGCCGCCGCCGTCGGGCTGAATCCTCCGCCGGTCTCGTAGGTGAGCTTCGACCAGGGCTCGCCGTTGCCGCCGGTCCAGCCGACGACGCCGCCATCGGCGGACAAATCCTCGGTGAGAGCCAGCAAACGCCCGTCGGCGAGCCGGGCCAGCGCCTCGATGCCGCCGTTGCCGGGGGCCTGGAGCAGTTGCCGGGGCGGTACAAGCTCCGTTGCCGCCGCCTCGCCGGGACGGTAACGCCACAGCCGGTGCCGGCGTTCGAAAGCGGCGACAAAACCGCCGCCGGGGTCCCCGGCCATGGCTTCGGCGTCGCCGTTGCGTTTTCCGCTCAACGGGTTGCCGTCGAGATCGTTGAGGGGGGCCAGATCGCCGCCGCCAATCCCAGCTAGGTCGCCGCTGGCTCCGTAAACCAGGCGGAGGCTCAACCGGTGGCCCCTGTCGGTGAGGGCGGCGAGGCGCTCTCCATCCTCGCTGACGGCCAGCGCCGAAAAGCCGCCGAAGCGGCCGTCCACCGAGCTTAAAAGCAACCCGCCGCGGTAAACAAAAGCGCCGATGGTCGTCTGACGCGGATTTTCCGGGTTGAGGGGAATTGTTTCGGAAACGATTGCGATAGGTTCGGCGCGAGCTGTGGCGATGGTCAAAGCCAGGACGGCAAGGGCGGAGCGAATTCGCATGGATTTTCCTGTTACCGCCAGGGTGGCGTTGAAACCGCGACCCGAGAGCCCGGACGGGTTCTGAAAGGCGTCTTTTCCTTTCGTTTCCTCCGATCTTTCCATTCTCCTTTCCCCACCGTACTATTTCCAGGGAAAACCAAAACCGCTCGGGGAGGACCGGATCATATTGAAAACACTGTCCCGCCGCGACATCGTCAAGGGCATCGCCGCCGGCATGCCGCTTGCCGCCATTCTCGCCGAGCCGTTGCTGGCCCGCGCCGCGGCGGACAGCCTTGAAACCGCCGCCATCACCACCGAAGGAGGCCGCTCGGTCAGGGCAAACCTGGCCGTGCCCGCCAAGACCCCGGCGCCGGCGGTGCTGCTGGTCCACGAATGGTGGGGCCTCAACGATCAGATCAAGTCGGTCGCCGCCGAATTCGCCCATCAAGGCTTCCTGGCGTTGGCCTTGGACCTTTACCAGGGCAAGGTAGCGACAACAGAGGAAAGCGCCGGCGCCTACATGCGGGCGGTGGATCCGGCGGCAGCCGGCGACACCGTCTTGTCCTGGGTCAAATGGCTGAAACGCCATAAAAAAAGTACCGGCAAGATCGGCACTGTCGGCTGGTGCCTGGGCGGCGGTTGGTCGTTGAACGCTTCCCTCGCCGAGCCCGTCGACGCCACCGTCGTCTATTACGGCCGGGTCAACAAAAGCGCCGCCGAGCTTGGCCGGCTCAATGGGCCGGTGCTTGGCCATTTCGCTACCCGCGACAAATGGATTACCGCCGAAATGGTGGCCGCTTTCGAGATGGCAATGAAGGCCGCCGGCAAGGCCTACAGGTCATATTGGTACGAAGCCGACCATGCCTTCGCCAACCCGACCCAGGCCCGCTATGACGCCGAAGACGCCAAACTGGCATGGCGGCGGACCTTGTCTTTTCTGAACGAGCAGCTGAAACCATTGGCTCCGGCCAAGCCAAACCGGAAGAAATCAAAAGACGCCGAAAAATGAACATGATACGGCTTGCAAGAGGCGGGAAATCGCGCATGAAAACACAAAAAGTTGGTAAGTCAGAGCTAATTCGATTTTCCGATTCGGTGATTTTTGAGGGTGACGCCCTCATAGTCTTGCAACGTCTGCCAGATGAGAGCGTCCAATGTATGATTACGTCCCCGCCATATTGGGGCTTGCGAGATTATGCTTTTCCCAGCCAAATTGGCTTGGAGCCAACTTTGCCGCGGTACGTCAACCGGCTTCAATCAATCTTCACGGAAGCCCGACGGGTCCTCAAAAATGACGGCGTTTTCTGGATCAACATCGGCGACGGGTATACAAGCGGCAACCGGGGCTGGCGTGCGCCGGACAAGAAGAATCGCGCAAGGGCAATGTCCGTGCGCCCTGACACTCCCGAGGGGCTGAAGCCGAAGGACTTGCTTGGCATCCCATGGCGGCTGGCCTTGGCGTTACAAGAAGACGGCTGGTATCTGCGAGCGGACATCATCTGGAATAAGCCGAACGCCCAGCCCGAGAGTGTGAAGGACCGTCCGACGCGCGCCCATGAATACCTGTTCATGTTCACAAAAGCCGAACGCTACTACTACGACCGCGAGTCGATCATGGAGGAAAACGGTCATGGCAGGCGAAACCGGCGGTCGGTATGGAGCGTCAACACGCAAGCGTTTCCGGGAGCACACTTCGCGACCTTTCCCCCGGCATTGATTGAGCCCTGCATCCAGTCATCGACGCAGCCGGGCGATTACGTCCTTGATCCATTTTTCGGGTCGGGAACGGCGGGAGTCGTGGCGCGGCAATTAGGCCGGAGGTATGTCGGTATTGAGTTACACCGGGAGTATGTGGAGCTTGCGGCGGAACGGTTAAAAGCCGATGAAAAGGCGATTGTCAAAGTCGCGGCCTGATGTTCAAAATTCCGGACACGGAATTGCAGATCGACTTTTCCGTCGCGCTTGCCAAAACCCTAACCCAGTACCTCCAGGACGCGCTAATCGCCACGGTCAAGACGCTCGACATCACCGAGCTAGACAAGAGCCTCGCGAAATTTGTACCCAAGGCCAGCTTAACTACGCTTGCTAGCCATGGGCCGCGGGGCGGGTTGATGTTTCCAGTTCCGCTCGTGTTGACCGCAAACGCGCGTCTCCTTGGCTATTAGCGCTTGCCATACGGATTTAGCCAGAGGGGATTTTATACGACGGAGACGGGCGTCTCGCGGTTTCAATCCATGGAGAAGAAAGGCACATTATCCGCCGCGAACGAAAAGCTGCTTCCCGATCTTTGCCACGCGATAGCTAGCGCTGGGGCGATATTGTTGGAACGTAGTCAACGTCGATAAAATCGACATCACAATGGCCAAGAAAGAAAGCCCGTCAACAAACCGCTTTTACAGGATTTCGGATCTTGTGTCGGGCAACGGAGCGGAATGGAGATGTCCCGTTCGATGTTGAAAAGTTGAAGTAGGTGTCGCTCTCCCGGAGCCTTTAGGCTCCTGGTGATTCAAACCCAAGAAGGAGAACGACACCATGCGAAATGATATC
>DUZD01000087.1 GCA_013349695.1 Rhodospirillaceae bacterium | reverse complement strand
GGACCGCCTCGATCCCACGCCCCTTTTCCCGTCCCCTTCCCATTTGCCATATCCGCTCCTTGAAGGCGCGAAGGAAATGCGCCCGCACGGTCGGGTCGTTGATCCTTCGGGCTTGGTCCCGCAGCTTCTGTTGCAAGGCGGCCCGCTGTTCCGGCGTTTTTACCGGTCCCGTTCCCGCCTCCATTCGCCACAGCATGTCGGACAGCGAAAGGGCGGAGGCGAACGTACTGTCCATGAATTGCCGAGGGTATCGTCGGCTGACGCCGTCGGGATCGTCGCCGGTATCCGTCCGCAGGAACGCAAACCTGAGACCATGTCCGGGCTTCAACAGCGGCAACGCCCGCTCGGCGGCGCGGACGGCGGCGCGTTGACCAGCCGCGTCGGGATCGAAACAAAGCACCGGTTCACGGACCAAACGCCACAGTTCGCCGATCTGATCCTCGGTCAGGGCCGTGCCCAAAGGGGCGACGGTTTCTTGGTATCCGGCTTGCGCCAGGGCGATGACGTCCATATAGCCCTCGGTGACGATCAACCGGCCGCTTTTTCTCGCCGCGGCTTTCGCTTGGGCCAGGCCGTAGAGCACCCGGCCTTTATGAAAAAGATCCGTTTCCGGCGAGTTGAGGTACTTGGCGCCCGTTTGCCGGGGCTCGCCGTTGCTCAAGATTCGCCCGCCGAAGGCAATGATCCGCCCGCCGGCATCGGTGATGGGAAACATCACCCGGCGGCGGAAACGGTCATACGGCGCGCGCCCCCCTTCATCGGGACGGACGATCAGCCCGGCGGCGCTCAACAGCTCATCGGAAATGCCGTCGCCGCTCAGCGCCGCCTTCAGCGCGCCACGCGCATCGGGCGCGAAACCCAGGCGGAACCGCTTGATGGTGTCGTCAGCCAGACCGCGGCCACGAAGATAGTCGCTAGCCGCCTTGCCCTCGGGCATGCGCAGCATTTTCTCGAAATAGGCGCAAGCCGCCTCCTGGATATCCAGGAGGGATTGGCGCCGGCGGTTCCGTTGGCGCTCCTCCGGAGTGTCGACGGGGACCTCCATTCCGGCCTCGGCGGCCAGATGCTGGACCGCTTCGGGGAAGGAGAGCCCGTCCATTTGCATGACGAAATCGAAGACGCCGCCGTGCGCGCCGCAGCCGAAGCAATGATAGAATCCCTTGTCCTCGTTGACCGTGAAGGACGGCGTCTTTTCCTTGTGAAAGGGGCAAAGGCCAATGTGTTCCCGGCCCTTCCTGGTCAGCCGGACACGCCGGGCGATGGTGCCCGCGAGTTCGAGGCGAGCGCGCAATTCATCAAGAAATTGAGGTGAAAACGCCATCTGCTCCGTCTCGGATATGACCCGTGTTCAAGCCTCGGTTGCCGGCCGGGGCGGAACCGCCGGACGTCAACCATATTAACCATGCCGCCGAACCGGGCCAATCGCGGATCGTCGAGGGATATCCCCCGGAGTGCCGGGCTATCCCCAGATCCCAGGACCGAAAAACGCCGCGTAAGGCACCTTGCCGGGGCGCTCGGCGGCTTCGCCAAGGCGCCGTTCAACTCAGCTGTTTCTTGACCACGGCGCTGGCCTTGGCGAAGTCCATGCGTCCGGTGTAGCGCTCCTTCAAGGCGGCCATGACCCGCCCCATGTCCTTGAGGGTTTTGCCTTTCTCTTCGATGATCACCGAGGTGATCGCATCGACCAGTTCGTCATCGGCGATTTGCTCGGGCAGGAATTGCTCGATGGTGGCGATTTCCTTCGTCTCGCGCTCGGCCAGATCGAGGCGGCCGCCTTTTTCGTACATTTCAATGCTTTCGCTACGCTGCTTGATCATCGATTGCAACAAGGCGAGAATCTCGTCATCGCCGATCCCTTCCAGGTTGCCTTTGGCGCGGGCGGCGATGTCGCGGTCCTTGAGCGCCGCCAGGATCAGCCGCAAGGCGGCAACCACCTCCTGGCTTTTGGCCAACATGGCGTCTTTCAAGGCGTCATCGATACGGTCGCGGAGCATGGAGCATCCATGGGAATTTTTCGGGAACCGCCGACGTTAGCGAAAAACAGCGCATAAGGCAAATTCTTGGAATAAAATAACCCATTGAAATATATAAATATTTTTATGAGAATGAAATCTTGACGGCGGCACGTCTTTTGCTTATGAAAACGTTCCAGCCAACATTTTGAAACTTATGCCCCATATCCGGGCGCCCGCCGGCGCGCGACCCCGTAATGGCGCCGGATGAATGCCGCCGCCGCGGCGCTCGCGCCAGCGCGAAAGCAGAGGATGCGCCGTTTGACGCCCGACCCCGCCGCTTCCCCCGCGCTGTTCGCCGCCAAACCATCCGGAGCCAACGCGGCGCTGGTATTGGCGGACGGATCGGTTTTTTGGGGGCGCGGCGCCGGAGCCCCCGGCGTGGCGGTCGGCGAGGTCTGCTTCAACACCGCCATTACCGGCTATCAAGAGACCCTCACCGATCCGTCCTACGCCGGGCAGATCATCACCTTCACCTTCCCGCACGTCGGCAACGTCGGCGTCAATGGGGAGGACATTGAAACAACGACTCCGGCCGTGCGCGGCTGCGTCTTGCGCGCCGATATCACCGGCCCGGCCAACTGGCGAGCCGCCGGGCACCTGGACGAATGGTTGAAATCCATGCATCTGGTCGCCGTCACCGGGATCGACACCCGCCGGCTGACCCGGCGCGTTCGCGACGGCGGCGCTCCCAACGGCGCTTTGGCGCACGCCGCCGGGGATGGCATCGATATCGAGGCCCTCGGCCGCATGGCCCGGTCCTGGCCGGGCCTCGAAGGCATGGACCTGGCGAAGGATGTCACCTGCGCCCGGACTTATGCCTGGGACGAGACCGAATGGTCATTGCGGGCCGGATATGGGCGCCAGGAGGCGCCGAGATTTCACGTCGTCGCCGTCGATTATGGCGCCAAACGCAATATCTTGAGGTGCCTGGCCTCCGCCGGTTGCCGGGTCACCGTGGTGCCGGCCGCGGCGATGGCCGAAGAGGTGCTGGCCTTGCAACCCGACGGCGTGTTCCTGTCGAACGGCCCCGGCGACCCTGCGGCGACGGGCGAGTACGCGGTGCCGATGATCGAAGGCGTGCTCGCCGGGGGCTTGCCGGTGTTCGGCATCTGTTTGGGCCACCAGATGCTGGCCCTGGCGCTGGGGGCGAAAACATCCAAGATGCACATGGGGCACAGGGGAGCCAATCAGCCGGTCAAGGACCTCGCCACCGGCAAGGTGGAGATCACCTCGCAGAACCACGGCTTCGTGGTCGACCGCGACAGCCTTCCCGACGGCGTCGTCGAGACCCATACCTCGCTGTTCGACGGGACCCTGGAGGGTCTGCGGGCCGAAGGCAAGCCGGTGTTCTCGGTCCAGTACCACCCCGAGGCCTCGCCGGGACCACAGGACAGTCATTACCTGTTCGAGCGATTCGTCGAGATGATGGAGGGGGGGAAGTGAATGCTGTTTAGTATCAAATTGAAGGGGCATAAAAAAAGGAACTTGCTAGAAATATTGCCCGGTCCCCTCAATAGCGGCGGATGATCTTGTCGTATTCGGCGTGGGAGCCGATCCAGAACCAGATCATCGTGTCGTCCCGCCGATACCCCAGGGCGCGCCAGCGGTGTCCGACGCGGATCGAGTAAAGGGGTTTGGCCGGGTGCACGCGCTTGAAATGGAGGCTAGGGTGCCGCTCGTTTCGTTGCCAGATCGTAAACGCTTCCTGGGCGAGTCTCCGTGCATCCGCCGGAAGCGCGCTGAAGCAGTCCCAGAACTGCTTCAGCGTTTCGGACTTCATTTCCCCCGGCGATCGAAATCAAGGGGAAACGTCTTTCCCGACTCGATCTCCTCCCGTACCTCGTCGGCCCAGCGGTCGAGCTGGTCCTGGGTTTCGGCGAACCTCCTCGCCCAGCGCGCCTCGTCGGCGATCTCATCGAGGATGATCGCGCCGAGGGCGTCCTGGTCCTCGGGTGGCAATTTGCGCGCCTGTTCGATGGCTTTGTCGAGCAGCTTGGTCATGGGGCGAAATATATTTCATACGCCGCCGGATTGCGAGCCCGCCCATGCCTAGGCGCGAAGACATAAGCTCCATCCTCATCGTCGGCGCCGGGCCCATCGTTATCGGCCAAGCCTGCGAGTTCGACTATTCCGGCGCCCAGGCCTGCAAGGCGCTTAAAGAAGAAGGCTACCGGGTGATCCTGGTCAATTCCAACCCGGCCACCATCATGACCGACCCCGGCTTGGCCGACGCCACTTACATCGAGCCGATCGAGCCCGAGCTCCTCGAGCGCGTCATCGAACACGAAAAACCCGATGCCTTGCTGCCGACCATGGGCGGGCAGACGGGGCTGAACGTGGCCATGGAACTGGCCAGGGCCGGAACTCTGGAAAAGTTCGGCGTCGAGATGATCGGCGCCGACGAGGACGTTATCGCCAAGGCCGAGGATCGCCAGCAGTTCCGCGACGCCATGACCCGCGTCGGCCTGGAATGCCCGTTAAGCCGATTGGTCAAGTCCATGGACGAGGCGCGCGGCAGCTTGCAAGCCCTCGGCCTGCCGCTGATCATCCGCCCGTCCTACACCCTGGGCGGCATCGGCGGCGGCATCGCCTACAACCGGGCAGAATTCGAGAACATTGTGGCGCATGGCCTTGCCGCCTCGCCGGTCGGCGAGGTTCTGGTCGAGGAATCGGTCCTCGGCTGGAAGGAATTCGAGATGGAGGTGGTCCGCGACCGAGCCGACAACTGCATCATCGTCTGCTCCATCGAGAACGTCGATCCCATGGGCGTGCATACCGGCGATTCCATCACCGTGGCGCCGGCCCTGACGCTGACCGACAAGGAATACCAGATCATGCGCAACGCTTCCGTTTCGGTGTTGCGTGAAATCGGCGTCGACACCGGCGGTTCCAACGTCCAGTTCGCGGTTGATCCCGACAATGGCCGCTTGCTCGTCATTGAGATGAATCCCCGGGTCTCCAGGTCTTCCGCCTTGGCCTCGAAGGCGACCGGCTTTCCCATCGCCAAGGTCGCCGCCAAACTGGCCGTCGGTTACACCCTGGATGAATTGATGAACGACATCACCGGCGTGACGCCGGCCTCGTTCGAGCCGACCATCGATTACGTGGTCACCAAAATCCCCCGCTTCACCTTCGAAAAATTTCCCGGCACCAAGCCCGAGCTGACCACGTCGATGAAGTCGGTGGGCGAAGCCATGGCCATCGGCCGCACTTTCGCCGAATCCCTGCAAAAAGGCCTGCGATCGATGGAAACCGGGCTGACGGGCCTGAACGAGGTCGAAATTGAAGGCGCCAGGACGGACGGCGGCATCAACACCGAAGCCGTCCTTGCCGCCTTGTCCAAGCCTCGGCCCGAACGCATCCTGGTCATCGCCCAGGCCTTTCGCTTGGGAGTCGCTCCGCGCGATATTCAAGCGGCCTGCAAATACGATCCTTGGTTCCTGGACCAGATCAGGTCTCTGGTCAATGCCGAAGAGGAAATCCGGGGGCAAGGGCTTGCCGGCGATGCGTTGAATCTGCTGCGTTGGAAAAAACTCGGATTTTCCGACCAGCGGTTGGCCGAGCTTACCGGCCGGACGGAGGCGGAAGTGGCCTCGCGGCGCCGTCGTTTGGGTGTCCGTCCCGTCTATAAGCGGGTCGATACCTGCGCCGCCGAATTCCCGTCCAGGACCCCTTACATGTACTCGGCCTACGAAGGCGACGGGGTAAACCCGGCGGAATGCGAAGCCGATCCTTCCGATCGGCCGAAAGTGGTCATTCTGGGCGGCGGCCCCAACCGCATCGGTCAGGGCATCGAGTTCGACTATTGCTGCGTCCATGCCGCCTATGCCTTGAAAGAGGCGGGGATCGAGGCGATCATGGTTAACTGCAACCCGGAAACGGTATCCACCGATTACGACACTTCCGACCGCCTCTATTTCGAGCCGCTGACCGCCGAGGACGTCATCGAGCTGATCCGGGTCGAGCGGTCGAGGGGGGATTTCAAGGGCGTCATCGTCCAGTTCGGCGGGCAGACGCCCCTGAAGCTTGCCGCCGCCCTGGAAGCCGCCGGCATTCCCATCCTCGGCACCTCGCCCGACGCCATCGACCTGGCCGAAGACCGGGAACGCTTCCAGGTCCTGCTCCGGGAACTCGGTCTCGGGCAACCGGCCAACGGCCTTGCCCGGTCGGTCGAGGAAGCCGAAAAGGTCGGCAAGGATATCGGCTATCCTCTGGTCATCCGCCCTTCGTATGTATTGGGCGGCCGGGCGATGGAGATCGTCCACGACCGTGGAGCCTTGTTACGCTACATGAAGACCGCCGTGCAGGTCTCCGGCGATAGCCCGGTATTGCTCGATTCCTTCCTCGATGACGCCATCGAGGTGGATGTCGACGCCATTGGCGACGGCAGCGACGTTTTCGTCGCCGGCATTATGGAGCATATCGAGGAGGCCGGCATCCATTCGGGCGATTCCGCCTGTTCGCTGCCGCCCCATTCCCTGCCCGCCGACGTTATCGAGGAACTCGAACGGCAGACGGCGGCGCTGGCCCGGGCGTTGAATGTCGTCGGTCTGATGAACGTGCAGTTCGCGGTCAAGGACGGCGACATTTACGTCATCGAGGTCAACCCCAGGGCCAGCCGCACCGTTCCCTTCGTCGCCAAAGCCACCGGCGTCCCCATCGCCAAGCTGGCGGCGCGCGTCATGACCGGGGAAAGGCTTGCCTCTTTCTCGCTCATGACGGCGCCCGGAATGAACCACGTGGCGGTCAAGGAAGCGGTGTTCCCTTTTGCCCGGTTTCCCGGCGTCGACATCATCCTAGGCCCGGAAATGAAATCGACGGGTGAAGTCATGGGCATCGCCGCCGATTTCAGCGGCGCTTTCGCCAAGGCCCAATTGGGCGCCGGCACACGGCTGCCCGACGGCGGAACGGTTTTCATTTCGGTCAAGGAACGGGACAAACAACTGGCGAGCGAATTGGCGGAACGGCTGCAAGGAATGGGGTTCGCCCTTGCCGCCACCTCGGGCACGCAAAAATACCTCGAGGCGGCGGGCCTCCGCGTCAGGCGCGTCAACAAGGTTTTGGAGGGCCGGCCTCATTGCGTGGATGCCATCATCTCGGGCGAGGTGCAGTTGGTCATCAATACAACCGAAGGCGCCCAGGCCATTGCCGACAGCTATTCCATCCGCCGCTCGGTTCTGATGGGCAACGTTCCCCATTACACCACCATGACCGGGGCGGCGGCGGCCGTCGGCGCCATCGAATCGCTCCGCGCCGGTAGGCTTGATGTGGCGCCGTTGCAGTCGTATCTTAAGACATCGTTTTAGATATTTTTTTGTAATCTTTCCCGCCGCTTTTTTTGCACATCCTTGCCGCGAACGAATGGGGATGTGCTTGGCATGGGAAAAACCGGAAGTTCTGGCCATGGAAAAAATCCCCATGACTCCGGAAGGCTTGGGCCGACTGGAAGAAGAACGCAAGAGGCTGATGAGTGAAGAACGTCCGCGGATCATCCGCGCCATCGCCGCCGCCCGTGAACACGGGGATCTTAAGGAAAATGCCGAATACCACGCCGCCCGCGAGCGCCAGAGTTTCATCGAGGGACGGCTGGCTGAACTTGATGACCTCGTCAGCCGCGCCGAAGTTATCGACACCACAAAACTTTCCGGCGACGTGGTCCGTTTCGGCGCCACCGTGTTGCTGGCCGACGAGGATACCGACGAGGAAACGACCTATCAGATCGTCGGTTCCCACGAATCCGACATCGATTCCGGCCGGCTGTCGGTTACCTCGCCATTGGCCCGCGCCCTGATCGGCAAATCCCTGGGCGATTCCGTTGAAGTGACCACGCCTCGCGGCTTGAAATTTTACGAGATCGTCAAGGTCGGTTATCTCTAACGGCTGTTCCGCCGCTTTCGTTCATCTTAAAAATAAAATCCCTCGCGCCCGGTAACGTTTTTCACGGAAGCCGACATTGCCAAACCATCCCTTCTTTGCCGGTTGCCAGGAGTTTTTGGCGGGCTTAGTCTGCGTTCAACTCCCGTCAACCAAAACGATGGAAAATCAATGCCCTTCATCGCCCAGCGACTCGGCCGCATCAAACCGTCGGCGACCCTGGCCGTCAGCACCATGGCGAGAGAGCTCAAGGCGCAAGGCCACGACGTCATCGGCCTCGGCGCCGGCGAGCCCGATTTCGAAACCCCCGATCACATCAAGGAGGCGGCCAAGGCAGCCATGGACCGGGGCGAGACCCGCTACACGGCCGTCGCCGGCACGCCCAAGCTGCGCCAAGCCATTTGCGGCAAGTTCAAACGCGACAACGGACTGGACTACACGCCCGAGCAGGTGACGGTGGGATGCGGCGGCAAGCAGACCATTTACAACGCCCTGATGGCAACCCTCGATCCCGGCGACGAGGTCATCATCCCGGCGCCTTACTGGGTTTCCTATCCGGACATCGCCCTTTTGGCCGAAAGCACGCCGGTTATCGTCGACTGCCCGGCGGAAGCGGATTTCAAACTCAAGCCCGAGGATCTAGAGCGGGCGATCACCGCGAAGAGCAAGTGGCTGATCCTCAACTCGCCCTCCAACCCCACCGGCGCCGCCTATACGGGCGCCGAAATGAAGGCGATCACCGACGTTTTGCTGCGACACCCCCAGGTCTGGGTGCTGACCGACGACATTTACGAGCATATCGTCTACGACGGATTCGAGTTCGTCACCCCGGCCCAGGTCGAGCCAGCGCTGATCGGCCGCACCCTGACCATTAACGGCGTCTCCAAGGCCTATTGCATGACCGGATGGCGTGTGGGCTACGCCGCCGGTCCGGCCGAGCTGATCAAGGCCATGAACAAGGTGCAGTCGCAAAGCACCACCCATACCTCGTCGATCAGCCAGGCGGCGGCGGCGGCGGCGTTGACCGGTCCGCAGGATTTCATCGCCGCCAACAACGCCGTCTTCAAGGAACGCCGGGATCTGGTCGTCGCCCTGTTGAACCAGGCCAGCGGCCTCGTCTGCCCGACGCCCGAGGGGGCATTTTACGTCTACCCTTCTTGCCGCGAGTTGATCGGCAAGAGCACTCCCGGCGGCAAGCGCATCGCGACGGACGAGGATATAGTCGCCTACTTTCTGGAAGAGCAGGGGGTGGCGGCGGTGCCCGGAACCGCTTTCGGGTTTTCGCCGCATTTCCGCGTCTCCTACGCCACCTCGACGGAACTCCTGGAAGAGGCCTGCCATCGTATCCAGCGGGCGACGGCGGCGCTGAAATAGGCGGGCGCATCGATCGTTCGGGGAATGGCCGATCATAACGCCGTCCGCGAGAGCAAAGAGAAGCATCGATGAGATGCCTTGCACCCGTGGTTTTCATCAAATTTCTTACAAAAGACAACAAATAGGAATTTTAAATGCGTATAGTGTCCTCTGACTAAAAAATAAAAAAATTGTTGCCGGCGGAACGGGGAAAATTAGCCAAAAGCGGTCATTCCAAGGAAGCCTATTGCAGGCTAAAGCAGCGAGAACGTAGGATGTCAAGCTTGGCAATCGACAATATGCGATTGAATAATATAACTTTGCGACGGGGACGGTCCTTACGCCAAGGGGGCGGCGATGGAGAAGCGGGTTTTCCTCTCGCAGAGTGTGAGCAGATTGCCACGTTGGGTGCGGAACTGCATGAGGTCGCCCTCCCAATGGCCGAACTCCTCGCGG
>DUZD01000086.1 GCA_013349695.1 Rhodospirillaceae bacterium | reverse complement strand
GTGTAATCGTCTCTAAGCGAAATGCAATGTGCCATGGAAAACTCCTCTGTTTTCCATGTTGAATCACAACCAAGCTAACAGACCCTTAATAAGTCAAACTTTTTGCAGGTTGGTATAAGAAGTAGCTCTTCTGGAACTTACGCCGGATCAAGGCAAAGCTGGGCATCTACGAAGATCACGACCTCAATGACGGCCAAATCCATGAGATGGCTAAAATGCTCTTTCCAAGCTTATAAACGAAGTGTTTGTGTCACCGACCAGCGCAACATGGTTTAAAGATTCGGTCCAATCAATGATTGAGAACCTTGGGTATGGGTATGAGTTTGAAATCAGGAAATCATATCTCGCCGCCACACCCCCAATATGACGTGAGTTTCTGTTGGTTGTGGGGGCAGGTTTGACGCCCCCTTTGGGTCAGAAGCGACACTCCGAGGCGGAGCCTCCAAAGGTCCGTAATGCGGCGGTAAGCAGACCCTCGGTTTTAAGAGTACAGACCCTAAAAGTATTTCTGGATTGATCGCGCTCATGCGATCAGCCGGCGTTCAAACGCCACGTAGGATTATGCCCGCTGTCGCGGCGGATTGCGGCTCTCGCCACAGTCAGATCGCATCGGGATTAAATGATTCCATTCAATCCCGATGCGATCTAGGAAAGTTTTTCTGATTGTTTGTCGTTTTTTCCGGGAGGCATCATAGCGCCGCCGCCATGGCTGAGCCGGCCTAGGATGTCGTCCAACTGATCGACGGTGCGATAGTGGACGGTCAGGGTTCCCCCTTTTTCCTTGCCGAGGAATTTGATTTCCACCTTTAATCCCAAAAGGTCGACCAGATCTCTTTCGAGCGCCAGGATGTCGGCGTCCTTGGCCGCGGATTTCCGCCCTCCTTTCGTTTTCCTTCCTTTCTTCTGGACCAACTTTTCGGTCTGCCGGACGTTCAGTCCCAGTTTCGCCACTTGGACGGCCAGGGCGGTGGGATCAACGGCTGTCAACAAGGCGCGGGCGTGGCCGGCGGTCAGCGTCCCGCCATCCAGCATCTTCTTGACCGCATCGGGAAGGTCCAGCAGACGCAGCATATTGGCGACATGGCTGCGGCTTTTGCTGACGGCATGGGCCAAGTCCTTTTGGTTATGCGAAAATTCCTCCATCAACCGGCTATAGCCTTCCGCCTCTTCCAGGGGCGAGAGGTCCTGGCGTTGGAGGTTCTCGACCATGGCGATTTCCAATGCTTCCCGGTCCGTCAGCTCCTTGATGATGACCGGGACTTCGTGCAATTGGGCTTGTTGGGCGGCGCGCCAACGGCGTTCTCCGGCGACGATTTCATAGGCGTTGTCTTGGCCGGGTAAACGGCGCACCAGCAGCGGCTGGAGGATGCCTTTTTCGCGGACGGACCGGGCCAGATCCTCGATCAGTTCCGCATCCATGGAGCGGCGGGGCTGAAGACGGCCAGGGTGAAGCTCCTCGATGGGGACCGGTTTCGAAACCCCGGGCTTGTCAAGCTCGGAATAATCCTCGCCGCCGTCCTCGCCCAGCAAGGCCGACAGCCCACGGCCCAGGTTGCGGCGCTTGTCCTCGCCGGCCATTTAGTGCTCCGTCTCATCTATAAGGTACCCATACGACGGCCTTACAAGGCTTCCGGATAGGAGCGCGTCGCATTGCCAACCATTTGGCATGGGCCAAAGCCGTGGTGCCAACCCACCACAAGCGGCGCGCGATGACGTCCGGAAGCCTTGCAGGGCCGCCCGAAGGGTCGTTTTTCCCGTCCCCTCGGGGCGTCGGGAGCGCTTGACGATGCGCCAGCATCGACGGCGCGCCTTGCGGGGACTTACGCGGCGCCACCGGCGCCACGGTTCCCCGCAAGCCTGCCGAGGAAACGGGAAAAACGATCGTATGGGTACCTTATAGATGAGACGGAACACTAGGCTGATATCCGCCGTTCGCGGCGCAGGACTTCGCTGGCCAGATGAATGTAAGCCTGGGAGCCGGCGCAGCCCATGTCATAGACGAGAACCGGTTGGCCGTGGGAGGGCGCTTCGGAGACACGCACGTTGCGGGGAATCACCGTCTTGTAAACCTTGTCGCCGAAATGGTCGCGAACGTCGTTGGCAACCATTCCGGACAAGTTATTGCGTGTATCGAACATTGTTAACACAATACCTTGTATGTCGAGACCAGGATTAAAAGCCTTCTTGATCCGTTCGATGGTCTTTATCAAATGGCTTAATCCTTCCAAGGCCAAGAACTCGCATTGCATCGGCACGAGAACGGCGCGGGCGGCGACCAAGGCATTGATGGTCAACAGGCCGAGGCCCGGCGGACAGTCGATAAGGATATAGTCGAAGTCCTCGGCGCCCGCCGCCAAGGCCTTGCGCAAGCAATAGGCACGGGTTTCCATATCCGCCAGTTCGATTTCCGCCGCCGACAGATCGATGCCCGATGGGACAATTTCGAGGCCCGGAATGCAGGTCTCCAGAATCGTTTCATCGAGACGCGCCTGGCCGATCAATAAGTGGTAGGAATTGCGGGTCCGCGCTTGCCGCGCGATGCCAAGCCCGGTGCTGGCGTTGCCCTGGGGATCCAGGTCGATGATGAGGACGTTTTTTTTGACGGCGGCCAAGGCGGTGGCCAGGTTGATGGCGGTGGTGGTCTTGCCGACCCCGCCTTTCTGGTTGGCGATGGCGAAGATTCTAGTGGCCCTGCCTGGGGTGTTGGTGTCAACCATTGCGGCGCGCCATTCCCTCCACTTTCAGGATCACCCCAGAAGGATCCGATCGGCTTTCGATTTTCGAAACCTTTATATGCCATTTTTGTTGCGTATCAGTCAATTCCTCTTCGGCTTTTCGGCCTTTGTAAAAAAAGCAGAGCGCCTTTCCGCGACCGGCAACGAACGGTTCGGCGTAAGCCAGGAGCTTGGCCAGGGACGCGCATGCCCGGGCGGTGACGACATCGGCGGCGAAGGGTTCGAGGTTTTCGATGCGGCCGTTGTGGATCACCGCACCGGCTTGCGTGACCCGGTTGACCTCGTTGAGAAAGGCGCATTTGCGGCTGTTGCTTTCGACCAGGTGGACGTTCCAGCCGCCGATGATGGCGAGGACGAGACCGGGAAATCCGGCGCCGCTGCCCAAGTCGAGCAAGGTGCCCGGACGCCCCGGCAGATGCGGCAACAGTTGCGCCGAATCCAAGAAATGCCGCCGCCACATGTCGGCCAGGCCGCGGCGCCCGACAAGGTTGATCCGCCTTTGCCATTTGGCCAGCAGTTCGGCATGAATTATCAACCGCTCCAGCTGTTGCCGGGTAATCCCGGTAGCGGCGGCGAACTCGGCGGCGGTCATCGGCGCCGGAGGTTTCACGGCCCCGTGACGGCTACCGTCATTTTGGCCCATGCCAAATGGTTTGTAGTGACCGATGTTTCACGTGAAACAACCATCTGGAGCAAATCCCGAGCGGAGGAACTCATCCGCGACGCATTTGCGTTTAAAAATAAACACACTCAAGCCGAAAGCCGCTGCCGGCGCCGCCGTACGTAGCCTAAAAGCAATGTCAGGGCGGCCGGCGTGACACCGGAGATTCTCGATGCCGCCCCCAGGGTGGCCGGACGGGCCCGGTTAAGCTTTTCCCTCACTTCCGCCGACAGGCCGGTAATGGCGGAGAAATCGAGTTCGGTCGGAAGCTGCAGGGATTCATCCCGGCGAAAGGCGCGGATGTCGGCTTCCTGGCGGTCCAGGTAGGCGGCATAGCGGGCCTCGATTTGCAGTTGCCGGGCGACATCCGCCTCGATGGCCACGAGTTCGGGCCAAACGGCGGCCAGGGTGTCGATGTCGATACCGGCATGGGAAAGCATCTCGGCGGCGCTCCGCCGCACGCCATCCTGGCTGACGGCGATGCCCCGGCGGCCGATCCAGGTGGGGGTGGCGGTCAGCCGTTTCAGCAGCGAGCGGCCGTCGTCCAAAGCCTTGGCCTTTTTCAGGAAAGCTTGCCGGCGTTCGCCGCCGACGCAATCGGCGTCGATGCCTTTCAGTGTCAGCCGCTGGTCGGCGTTATCGGCGCGCAGTTGCAAACGGTATTCGGCGCGCGACGTGAACATCCGGTAGGGCTCCGTCGTGCCCAGCGTCACCAGGTCGTCGATCAAGACACCAATATAGGCGTCGGCCCGGTCGAGCAGAAACGAATCGTTGCCGGCCGCAGCCCGGGCAGCGTTTACGCCGGCCATCAGTCCTTGCGCGGCGGCTTCCTCGTAGCCCGTGGTGCCGTTGATCTGACCGGCCAGGAAAAGCCCCGGCACCCGCCGGGCCTCAAGGTTGGGGGCAAGCTCCCTGGGATCGATGAAGTCGTATTCGATGGCATAGCCGGGTTTCAGCATGACCACCCGTTCAAGTCCGGGAATGGTCTTGAGGAGTTGCCGCTGCACCTCTTCCGGCAAGGAGGTGGAGATGCCGTTGGGATAGACGGTATGATCCTCCAGGCCCTCCGGCTCCAGGAATATCTGGTGCCGGCGGCGTTCCGCGAAGCGCACCACTTTGTCCTCGATGGATGGACAGTAACGGGGACCGGTGCTGTCGATCCGACCCGAATACAAAGGCGCCCGGTGAAGGTTGGCGCGGATCAGATCATGGGACTTGGCGGTGGTGCCGGTGATATGGCAATCTACCTGCGGCGTTTCAATCCGTCGGGTGAGGAAGGAAAACGGCGTCGGCGGATCGTCTCCGGACTGGATCTCCAGGCCCCGCCAATCGATGCCGCGTCCGTCAAGACGGGGCGGGGTTCCCGTTTTCAGGCGGCCCATGGTGAACCCTAGGCGCTCGAACGTATAGGCGAGCCCGACGGCGCGGGCGTCGCCGGCCCGGCCGGCCGGAATCGTCCGTTCGCCGATGTGGATGAGGCCGCGAAGAAAGGTGCCGGTGGTGACGACGACACGGCCGGCCCGGATTTCCTCGCCAGCCTCCGTGCGGACGCCGCAAAGCCCGCCGTGGCCATCGAACAGCAGGTCGTCGACGGCACCGGCGCGAAGCGTCACTCCGGGCTGCCGGCGCAGCAAACCGAGGACGGCTTTTTTGTAAAGCCGGCGGTCGGCCTGGGCGCGCGGCCCTTGCACCGCCGGTCCTTTGCGGCGGTTGAGGATGCGGAACTGGATGCCGGCTTGATCGGCGGCGCGGCCCATGAGGCCGTCGAGAGCATCGACCTCGCGCACTAACTGCCCCTTGGCCAGGCCGCCGATGGCCGGGTTGCACGACATCTCGCCAATGGTTTCAAGCCGGTGGGTCAGCAGGAGCGTATCGGCGCCGACACGCGCCGCCGCCGCCGCCGCCTCGCAGCCGGCGTGGCCGCCGCCAATGACGATGACGTCGTAGCGGGTCCTCGCCGGCCGATCCTGCCTTTGCCTTTCCATGGATGGAAATTTAGAAGCGCTCGGGGGAGGAGTCAATTCGCCGCCGCGAGGGCGATGAAAAGGCGATTCGGTTTCACGTGAAACATTTTCTCTTTACAGTTCTCTATTCTTCAAGAACTCGATGTTTTCCGCTTGATGCAATTATTTGCCGATGCAGAAATCCTTAAAAACCACATCGAGGATGTCTTCCACGTCAACCCGGCCAGTGATCCGGCCCAGGCAACGGACGGCGAGGCGAAGGTCCTCGCCAGCCAGTTCCGGGGCCTCGGCGCGTAAGGATCTGGTCAAGGCCTGGCGGCAGTCCTCCAGGGCTTGGCGGTGGCGGACCCGGGTCACGGCCGGGGCGGCGGTGATCCGGCAGCGCGCCGCCACCTCCTCGGCGATGGCGGCCAAGAAGGCGTTCAGCCCGGCGCCGGTGCGGACCGAAATGGCGAAACCCGGCCGGCCATTGACGGACAACGGGGGGGGAGGCTCCGCGAGGTCCGATTTGTTGATCGCCACCAGGCTGTTTTCGTCGATCAGTTCGGCCGTACAGGGGTCGACGCGGGGCCAGGTTTGGGCGTCCAATACCGCCAGCTTGAGGTCGGCGTCGCGGGCCCGCCCGCGAGCTCGCCGCACTCCTTCCGCTTCGATCTCGTCACCGCCCTCGCGCAAGCCGGCGGTATCGGAAACCACCGCCGGATAACCGCCAAGATCAAGGTGCGCTTCGATGACGTCGCGGGTCGTCCCCGCCGTCGCCGAGACGATGGCCGCGTCGCGGCGGGCGAGCCAGTTGAGAAGGCTGGATTTGCCAGCGTTGGGAGGGCCGATGATGGCCAGATGGACGCCGTCGCGCAAGCGCTCGCCGCGGCGTTGGTCCCGCAGGTGGGCGGCAATCTCCGCATCCAGCTCGGCAACCTCCAAGCATACCTGATCGGCAATCCCCTCGGGAAGGTCGTCATCGGAAAAATCGATGCTCGCTTCCAGGTGGGCGAGGGCCTTGAGCAAGCGTTGCCGCCAGTTTTCGTAGATGCGCCCCAGATCTCCCCGCATCTGGCGCAAGGCCTGGCGGCGTTGGGCCTCGGTTTCCGCCGAGATAAGGTCGGCGAGGCCTTCCGCGGCGGTCAAGTCGAGCTTGCCGTTTTCAAAGGCGCGGCGCGTGAACTCTCCCGGCTCGGCCATGCGTAGACCGGGACAGCGCGCCAGCGCCTCGAGGACCGCCAAGATCACTGCCCGGCCGCCATGCAGGTGCAACTCGACGACGTCTTCGCCGGTGAAGCTGGCCGGTGCCGGGAACCACAAAGCCAAACCCTCGTCGAGCACCTCGCCCCCGCCTGCGTCGGTGATGACAACGCGCTTCGCCAAACGCGGCGGCGGGGCTTGTCGCGGAAGTCCTTTGGCGGCCCGCCGGCGCTGCTCCCCGGCGCCGGTCAGGCGCTGCAGTGCGGCCAATGATTGCCGCCCGGAAAGGCGTATAACCGCCAGCCCGGCGGGAACGCTTCCGCTCGATAAGGCGTAAATGGTATCGGCATTCATTACTAATACAAAATGATTTTCAATATCCCTTTATAGTAACTCAATGTAGTAGGTACTAAAGTTTTTATATCAATATATTGAGTTTAGCTGGAAATCGTCGCGGAAGCAGTCGAGCCTCTCCGATCATTGCCAAAGCCTCTCTGCTTGGCCCGGCCAATAAAAAACCACCGTTTGTGAGGTTGTTTTCCCGGCCGGGGATTCCAAACTAAGCCTGTAGGCTCGGCGGTGCAACGGCGGCAACAGCGCGGCGGCGGCGCGGCCCTAAAAAAATGGACATAGCGTAATGAACCAAAATCTGTTGGCCGCCGAGACCAGCCCCTACCTCCTGCAACACAAGGACAATCCCGTCCACTGGCACCCCTGGAACTCGGTCACTCTGGCCAAGGCCAGGGCGGTAAACAAGCCGATCCTCCTTTCCATCGGATATTCCGCCTGCCACTGGTGCCATGTCATGGCCCATGAGAGTTTTGAAAACGAGGCCGTCGCCGGGGTGATGAATGAGCTTTTCATCAACATCAAGGTCGACCGGGAGGAACGCCCCGACCTGGACGCCGTCCACCAAACGGCGTTGAACCTGATGGGCAAGCAGGGCGGCTGGCCCCTGACCATGTTCCTGACGCCGGAGGGGGAACCCTTCTGGGGCGGGACGTATTTCCCGCCAACGCCCCTTTACGGCCAGCCGGCTTTTGTCGATGTTCTCCATTCCGCCGCCGGAATTTTTCACCGCCAGAAAGAAAAGGTGCGCGGCAACGTATCGGCGATCAGGCAAGCGATGAGCGAACTGTCCCGGCCGGCGGCAACGAAGACTCTTTCCATGGACCTGATCGACAAGGCCGCCGAGATGGCCGTCCGCATGGTCGATTTCGTCGAGGGCGGCACCGTCGGCGCGCCGAAATTTCCCCAGCCCTGTTTTTTCAGCTTCCTGTGGCGAGCCCACCGGCGCACCGGATCGAGCCTTTCGGGCCGGGCCGTGACGCTGACTTTGGACAAGATCAGCGAAGGCGGGCTCTACGATCACTTGGCCGGCGGCTTCGCCCGTTATGCGACCGACGATAAGTGGCTGGTCCCGCATTTCGAGAAAATGCTTTACGACAACGCCCAGCTCATAGAACTTCTCAGCGAGGTGTGGGTGGACACCCGCAATCCCCTTTACGCCGCCCGGGTGCGCGAAACGATTGCCTGGGCGCTCGCCGACATGCGGGTCGATGGGCTCGACGGAGAGGGCGGGATGTTCGCCTTCGCCAGTTCCATGGACGCCGACAGCGAGGGCGAGGAGGGCCGGTACTACGTCTGGACCGAAGCCGAAATCGACGGCCTTCTGGGGACGGACGCGCCGCTTTTCAAGGAAACCTACGGCGTCACCAGGGACGGCAACTGGCGAGGGAAAACCATTCTCAACCGCGGCGGCGGCGGCGGCGGCGGCGAAGCCGTGGAAAACAAGCTTGCCAGGGGCCGGAAGATCCTTCTCGAAGCCCGGTCTCTGCGGGTGGGGCCGGGGCGCGACGACAAGGTGCTGGCCGACTGGAACGGCCTGATGATCGCCGCCCTTGCCAAGGCCGGCGCCGTCTTCGGCGAGCCCGCCTGGTTGGAAGCGGCCAAGACCGTATTTTCATTCGTTTGCCGGCGGATGATCGAAAACGGCCGCTTGCGTCATTCCTGGCGCCGCGGCCGCTTGCGCCACGCCGCCGTCGTCGACGACTACGCCAACATGTGCCGGGCCGCCTTGGCCCTTTATGAAGCGACGGGCGGGCGCCTCTACCTGGAGCGGGCCGAGGCCTGGGTCGCCTTGGCCAATCTGAATTACTGGGACGCCTCGGGCGGCGGTTATTTTCTCGCCGCCGATGATGCCGACGATGTCATCACCCGTTCCAAGACCATCGCCGACAACGCCCAGCCGTCCGGCAACGGCACCATGGCCGAGGTCTTGGCGCGGCTGTTTTATTTGACGGGCGAAGCCACTTACCGGCGGCGCGGCGAAGAGCTGATTCGGGTTTTTTCCAGCCCCTCGCCCGAGCATTTGATTAATCTTCCAGGCTTGACCAGCGGGTTCGAGCTTTTCGAGAGGGCCGTTCAGATTGTCGTCATCGGAAGGCCCGAGGAAAAGGCCGCCCAAGCCCTGCGCCGGGCCGTCTTCGAGACCGCGCCTTGGCGGCGGGTGCTGACGCTTGCCGGCCCCGGCGCCGAACTGCCGGCGAGCCATCCGGCGCGGGGAAAGGGCTTGGCAAGGGGGGGGAAACCGGTGGCTTACGTTTGCTCCGGGGTTACTTGCGGTTTACCGATCGTTGACTCGGATGTCTTGAAGGACGAGCTCGGTAAACTGTAAACTCTTATCCATGCCCCATCTTTGCGTGATGAGCCCGTTCGGGCCTTTGACATTGCACGAGGAGTCGGCGGCCATCGTTTCCCTCGACTGGGGCCGGGCCAGCGATGTCGAGCCCTCGCCAGTGCTTATCGAGGCGAGGAACCAATTGGACGCTTATTTCGATGGCCGGCTAAAAGTTTTCGATTTGCCCTTGGCGCCGCCTGGTACCGCCTTTCAGGTTGCCGTGTGGACGCTCATGGAACGCATTCCCCATGGCCAAACCCGGACCTACGGGGAAATGGCTTTGGACTTGAAAAGCGGCCCCCGCGCCGTCGGCAACGCCGGCGGCCGCAACCCCATTCCCATCTTCATTCCGTGCCATCGGGTGGTCGGCGCGGGGCGGCGCATGTGCGGTTATTCCGGTGGTGCCGGGATTGCCACCAAGAAGGCCCTGTTGCTTTTGGAAGATCCGGAAAAACGTGATTGGTTTATAGCGGAACCTTGATTTATACCAACCTGCAAAAAGTTTGACTTATTAAGGGTCTGTTAGCTTGG
>DUZD01000085.1 GCA_013349695.1 Rhodospirillaceae bacterium | reverse complement strand
AAACCATCTTGCCCCGCCCTGCTGTCCAGGCTTACGCTACGCTCCAGCCTGCACAGCAGGGCATGAAACCGCGCCGAACTCTCTCATAGACGCTGGACCACTTAATGGGGGCAGGCCAAAATCGCCACCGGGTCGAGTTGTTGCACATCCTTCGGCACGACGGCTCTTTTCTTGCGTTTGTAGTTGGGCCAGCGGCTCGTATAGATGGACATGTAAAGGTGCGGATAGCCTGCCGGGAAGTGCCCGCCGGCGGTGCCTGAATCCCCGCTTACGTGAACGGAGGCGGCAATGGCTGACGACACCGACAAGCAAGGTCTCGGCGATGAGACGGCGGCGGACGGGGATCAAGAAGAGCAGCAGGCCCTCGACGACCTGACGATTCTCGACGATACCTCCGATGAAGACATGGACGCCGTGCAACAGGCCGGCGGCGGCGCGGACGGGTCCGATATCGACGACCCGAACGTGCTTTCCACCGTTCATCGGGGAAGCCAAGACACCGGCGAGGATGGCCTCGCGGACCTCGCCGTCGATGGCGCCGGCGACGAGGCCGAGGCGCCCGCCGAGACCGCCGAAACCGGGCGGGATGACTCGACCGATCTCAGCTCGGCGCTCGAGGATGCGCCCGATGCCGGCGAAGAGGAAGAGACGGAAAAAGCGGCCGACAACGGTTCTCAGCCCTCGTTCTCGGTCGGCACCTATGGATTAGATCAGGATTCCGCCGCCGACGCTCCCGGCGGCGAAGCCGAGAACGGCGAGACGCCGGAAGCGGCTCCAGCCGCCGCCACCGAGGTGGTTGTCGAGGAAGCCGCCGCCGAGGCGGATGAAGCACCGGTGGAAGAGACCGATGTCGTTTCCGAAACGGCGTCCGAGGCCGTCAACGCCGCTCCCGAGGTAAGCGGCGACACTTCCGCCAGCCTCAACGAGGACGGCTCGCTGACCATCACCCAGGAGATGCTAACGGCGAATGCCAGCGACGTCGACGGCGACGCCCTGACGGCGTCCAACCTCAGCGCCGACAACGGCACCATCACCGACAACGGCGACGGCACCTACACTTTCGCGCCCGACGCCAACTGGAACGGCGAGCTCAACATCAGCTACGACGTCTCCGACGGTACCACGACGACCTCGACCAACATGGATGTCAGCGTTGACGGGGTTGCCGATGCGCCGACCCTGAGCGCGACGTTGGGCAGCGTCGTTTCCGATACCGGCCAAACCCTGGCCGGCGGCAAAGGCGCCGACACGCTCACCGGCGGTGCCGGCGACGACTCCTGGACGGTAACAAAGGCGACGACACCCTCACCGGCGGCGAAGGCGACGACACGCTTTACGGCGGCGCTGGCGACGATACTCTGGACGGCGGCAAGGGCAACGACGAGGCCTGGGGCGACGACGGCGACGACCTGTTCATCTTCGGCGACGGCGACGGCAGCGATACCTTCCACGGCGGCGCCGGCTGGACCGACAGCGTCCAATTGGAGGACGTCAGCGGCGGTCCGGGCGGCGACTCCGGTTGGACGTTGCAGGTCGAGGACGGCGCTACCTACACCGAAACCGCCAACGGCCTCGAATTCGAGGGCGACGCCGCCGGCACCATCGTCCTCGAGGACGGCAGCGAACTGGCTTTCGACGGTTTCGACAAGATCGAGTGGTAGGCCGCGGCCTCGCGGCCGCCCGCCGGCGGCCTTTCCTTTTTCTCTTGCATTCCGGTATACCCCAGCGAAAAAGCGATGCCCGTCCAAGGCGGAGGTATGCCCGGGCGATGGGAAAGCCGGCGGTTGTCTTCGGAGTGGCGGATCGTCAAGATTGGCCCTGGCAACGGAACCATTTATCGGTTCAAAATCCGTTCACTCCATCGGGCCGGCCGCCGCCGCGCCGGCGGGGACAAACGGACGCTTCGATCGGAAAGGGACGATGGCCGATAAGGATGAACAAAGGCTTCCGAGCGAGCTGCGCGCCACCGTCGCCGGCGCCCTGAAAGGAAAGGACGCGGCCTCGGAATTCAACCGGCTGTTCGACGGCGCGGCCGCTTTCCTGGCCGATCGCATCGAGTCGATAAAGAAACAATCGCCGCCGGCCGGCGCCCTCGATTGCGGCAGGGGCCGCGCCCACTGCTGTTACCAGTACGAGGTGGCCGTCACGTTCCTGGAGGTTTTCCGTCTCGCTGATCACATCGAGAAAACCTTTGCGGCGGCCGGCAAGGAGGCCCTGCTCGAACGCCTTGCCGATATCAAGAAGCGGAAGGACGAACACCCACCGGACAGGAAACCCAAGAAAATGTTCCGTTGCCCTCTGCTCATCGACGACCAATGCGCCGTCTACGAGGTGCGCCCGTTCGTCTGCAGGGGCGCGAACTCCTACAGCGCTCGGGAGTGCGAGCTCGCCAAGCGGACCGGAAGAGAGCAGAAGGTCGTCCACGCCTACAGGCCCCAGGACAGGGCGGCGCGGCTGGTCAGGAAGACGGTGGCGCTCGGCGGCGCCGACGCCGGCCTCGATGCCAGGATGGTCGACCTCACCCGCGCCTTGCACATTGTCTTGACCACGCCCGGCGCCCGGAAACGGTGGCTTGAAAGGCGCCTCGTATTCACCCCGGCAAAGTCACGCATCGGAAGGAAAGCCGCAAAAATAGAACGCATCGGCAAATACGCAGTCCACGGGGAACTCGTTTCCACCGACTATTCGACGATCTATCTCTGCCGCGATCCCATCTTGACTTTAACGTCGCGGTCAAGGTCTTCGACTCCAAGGACGACGCCCCGGGGGAGAAGGAAAGCCATGGACGGCCCCTACTGGCGGAGCCGTTTCCTGACCGAGGCCCGGATCATGGCCAGATTCGAACATCCCCACATCGTCGCGGTCAAGGAACTGTCGGCGCTGGCCGACGGCACGCCGTTCTTCGTCATGCCGTTCATCGAGGCCAACCTTATTGACGAGATGGGAACGGACGCGGCGGACCCCGGCGTCATCGCCGGCCTGGCGGAAAAGGACCGGCCCCGGCGCCTTGCCCCCGAGCGGAGCCTGTCTCTGTTGCGCCAACTCCTGGCCGCCCTGGCGGCGGTGCACCGGGCCGGCATGGTCCACCGCGACGTCAAGCCGGGAAACATCCTGCTGACGCGCAAGCGTGGCGGTTCCGTGAAGTTGTGCGATTTCGGGATGGTCAAGTTCCCCGGGTGGAAGTGCTCGCGCTACGGCTTGTGGATCGGCACCCTCGACTACATCAGTCCCGAACAGCGGCAAAGCCCCAAAGAAGTGGACGCGCGGGCCGATGTCTACTCCGCCGGAGCGTTGGCATACCGAATGCTTACCGGAAGCCTGCCCGTGGGGGCTTTCGAGCCGCCCCGGCGGCTGGCGCCGGAGGTTCCGGCTCCATTAAACGATCTGGTGATGGCGGCCCTGGCCGCCGACAAGGAGAAACGCCCGAAGGACGGCGGCGACATGCTGCGCCGGTTGAACGAGACCGTTCCGCCCGGGCGCTAATCCAGGTGGGGCGGCGGTTTTTTTCTGCTTCATTGCCCGGCCCCGGGCTCGCCCGGGCGGGTTGCACGGGGTATAAAGTCCCGTGGCCTCCCTGGGACGCGGCGAAGGGCCGGGAGAAGAGCAAGTGGACGAGAAACGGGACGGCGAAACCAAAGACCCCATCGGCCGGATCAGGGAGGCGCTTGAAAAAGATCCCGGCAATCCCAGGCTGCACGCCGAGCTCGGCTCTCGGTTGCGGGCGGCGGGCGATTCGGAAGCGGCGAAACGGCATTTAACCCTGGCGACGGCCACCGATCCGACCTTCGTCGAAGCCCATCTCGATCTCGGCAATCTGTTCCTGCGTCAGTGCGATCTTGTCCGCGCCCTCGCCTGTTTCGGCATGGTGCAGGTTTATCAACCTCGGGACTGGCTCCGCCTCAAGATGGCCATCGCCCTGCCGCCGATGGTCGAATCCAGGGAACAGATCGCCATCTTGAGGGGGCGCGTGGCGCGGGCGCTGACGGCGCTCGGCCAGGCCGGCCTGAAGATCAGCAACCCGCCCGCCGACGGCGGAACCCTGTTCTACCTCGCCTATCACGGCAACAACGACCGGCCGTTATATGACGCCCTCGCCGATCTTTACCTGAAAAGCGACCCGGCCCTGGCCTCCGTCGCGCCGCATTGCAAACAGCCCCGCCGGCGCGATCAAGAACCGCGGATCAAGGTCGGTTTCATTTCGACCTTTTTTTTCGACCACTCCATCGGCCGGTTGAACCGGGGCCTGATCGCCAAGCTGGACCGCGGCATCTTCCACGTCACCGTCGCCTTGGTCCCCTACCGGTCCGACCGGATGACCTTGAGCATCGCCGAAAGCGCCGACCGTGTCATCATCCTGCCGCGCAACCTGGAAAAAGCGCGCCGCGGCATCGCCGCCGAAACGCTCGATGTCGTCGTCTATCCCGAAATCGGCATGGACAGCTTCACCTACTGCCTCGCTTTCGCCCGCTTGGCGCCCGTTCAGTGCGTGTCCTGGGGACACCCGGTGACCACCGGCAACCCCAATTTGGATTATTTCGTTTCCGCCGAGGCCATGGAGAGCGAAGAGGCGGACCAACACTACCGCGAGACCCTTTACCGGCTGAAAACGCTGCCAACCTATTATTACCAGCCCGAAATCGGCGAGAAGCCCAAAAGCCGCGCCGACTTCGGACTCGACGAGGGGCGCCGCTATTACCTTATCGCTCAGTACCTGTTCAAGCTGCACCCGGATTTCGACGCGATTCTGGCGGCCATTCTGCGCGCCGATCCGCAAGGCCGGCTGCTGGTCGTCAGCGGCGTCGAAAAAAGTTGGAACCGCTTTCTCATGGCGCGTTTCCAGAAAAACATGCCCGACGTGACGGAGCGCATCCAGTTCATCCCGAGACAGCCGCAAAAGGATTTTCTGGCTCTCCTGGCCTGCGTCGATGTCAGCCTCGACATTCCCCAGTTCAACGGCGGCAACACCACTTATGAGGCCTTGAGCGTGGGTACGCCGGTCGTCACCATGCCCACGGACCTGATGCGCGGGCGCCTTTGCGCCGCCATCCAAAAACAGATCGGGATCGCCGAATGCATCGCCGAGACGCCGGACGATTACGTCGCCCTTGCCCTTCGATTGGCCATGGATAAAACGTTCGGCGACGAAGTCCGCGGCAAAATCCTTGACCGCAACGGCGCCTTGTTCGAAGACGCCAAAGTCGTCGGCGAATGGCAGCGGTTTTTCCTCGAGGCCTGCGGTGCCAAGGGAATCCACGCGCCGAGCAATCTTGAAACAGGCTAGTAAGCGCCGGCGCGGCTCGGAAGGCGGTAGGCTTTCAGCTTCGCCAGGCGGCGGGCGGCGAATTCGGCTTCGCCCTCGCCCGATTTCATCAGCTCGCGTTTGCGAAGGGCGGCCATCCTGGCCCTTTGCATGGCCGCCAGGTGGGTGACCGCCAGCGGACGGCCTTGCCGCCATGCCGCCATCTGGTCGAGGCGTTTCGTCCCCGCGCCGGCGACGAGACCGGCGGCGCGGCCGGCCTTCCAGCGGGCGTTGAAGGCGGCGGTCCTGGCCCTGTCGATGGCGGCCGGCAAGCGGTTTCGCGGTTGCCGGGTCCACAGCTTCAGGACCTTTGCCTTGTAAGGGAGGCCGCGCTCGGGCCTGGTCGAGTGATAATAGCCCGCCGCTTGGCTCCAGGAGCGGCTGGCATGGTACATGCTCTTGAGGTATTTGGCGCCATAGGCGACGTTGCGGCTCGGCTCGAACGCCTCTTCGAGGTTGGCGAAGGCGCCGCCGTGGTAATGGAGATTAACCTGCAGGCAGCCGACGTCGATGTTGGTGACGTTCTCCGACCAGAGCTCGAGGACGGCGGTTATGGCGTCCCGTTTGGTCGCGAAATAGCGGCCCTCGCCTTTGGCGGTAACGGTCCATGGCCAGGCAACATTTGCCTGTTTCCGGCTGTCCCAGCGTCCCGATTCGATCAAGGCGATGGCTCTCAGGAGGTCTTTCGGAATGCCCTCCGCCCGTTCCACCCTGGCCGTCTCCCTGATGCAGGTTTGCCAAGGATCATCAAGGCCTTGTGAAGGCGCCGCCGATACCGGGCCGAGGCCGGCATAGGCGTTTGCGGCGATCGCCAGAACGAGCGTTGGAAGTATCCGTCTCAAGCCATTGTCTCCTATCCCAAAGGGAATGAAGCAATGGCCGTGCCAAAGGACGGATTTTTACCGCCTCAAATCCCCCGGCGGGCTGTCGCCGCCGTCGCCCAGGGGCCGTTGCATGATCACCGAATCGACCCAGCGGCCAAACTTGAAGCCGGCGGACTTGATGACGCCGACCTCCCGGAAGCCTAGGTTGGCGTGCAGGCTGATCGAGGCGGCGTTGCCTGAATCGCCGATGATGGCGATCATCTGGCGGTGGCCAAGGGCCGTGCACCGTTCGATCAAATCGGCGAGCAAAAGCCGCCCAAGCCCCAAGCCGAGGGCGTCGGGAGCCACGTAAATGGAATTTTCGACGCTGAACCGGTAGGCCGGCCGGTGGCGGTAGGGTCCGGCATGGGCAAAACCCTTTACCGTGCCCCGGAGTTCGGCGACGCGAAAGGGAAACCCCCCTTTCAGGACGGCTTGCCGGCGGCGCGCCATTTCGGCCGGATCGGGCGCCACCTCCTCGAAACTGGCAAGGCCGTTTTGCACATGATGGGCATAGATGGACCGCACCGCCGCCATGTCGCCGTCGGTTGAATCTCTGATTGGGATTTCACCGGCGTTGGCTTTCATGCCGCCAGGACGCGGCGGGCGGCGGCGGCCAGGGCTTCGATCAAGCGCCCGATTTGTTGCTTCAGGGCGGGCATGCCGGGGCCGCGCTGGAAAGCCAGTTCGTCCATGTAAAGCGCCCGGTTGATTTCGACCTGCAGGGCGTGAACGCGGTTCGCGATATTGCCGTAATGGCGGGTCGTGTAGCCGCCGGAATAAGGGTTGTTGCGGGTCACCACGAAACCCATTTCGGTAAGCGCCGTCTCGGCGGCGGCGGTGATCTCGGGCAGGCAGGCGGTGCCGTTGCAATCGCCGAGGACCATATCGACGCGCTCGTCGCCGTAATCCTTGTCCTTGGGGCCGCCGATGGAAGGCATCGAGTGACAGTCGATCAAAAGACAGCCGCCGAACTGTTCCCGGGTCTTTTCCAGGAGGCCTTCGAGGGCATGGTGATAAGGGACGTAATAGGTTTCCATGCGCCGTTTGGCCTCCTCGAAACGGATTTGGCCGCGATAGATTTTCTCGCCGCTGGTGATGATGCGGGGGATGCAGCCGAGACCGGCGGCGAGGTGTGGCGAGGATTCTATGATCTCGAAAGTAAAAACGGGCAGGGGGTCCGAGTACATCTCGCGGTCAAGCTCCCAGGACCGGCGGTTGGGATCGAGGTAGGCGCGCGGGAAAAGGGCTTTAATCATCGGCGCGCCGAGTTCTGGAGCGGCGTCGAACAGCTCGTCGACGAAAGCGTCCTCGGAGCGCCTGATCTCTAAAATATTGAGCCGGGATTTGGCGAGGAATTCGTCGGTATAGTCGCGGCCGCTGTGCGGCGATGCGAATACCAAGGGCAAGGTTTGCCGGTCCGGCGCCAGGATGGCGTACGGGGCGGCACCGGTCTCACCGCTTTTCGGCGGATGTCCGTGATTGTCGGGAGGCAAGATGATCTCCGGTTATTGTCGTTGCCGGCCGGGCCGACAAGAGTATCTTAAAAGGGTATCACGGTTCTGTCCGCTCTGTTAGCCCCCCCGGCCCGCCGGCGCAATGGTTAAGTGTGCCTTGGCGCCGCCAAGCGCGCCTTGCCAAGCGGCGGCGTTGGGACTAAAAGGCCTGGCTTGCGGCGACTCGCCTTGCCGCCGGAAACCGGGCGCGTAGCTCAGTGGGAGAGCACTACGTTGACATCGTAGGGGTCGCTGGTTCAATCCCAGCCGCGCCCACCACCGGAACCCCTAGGGAAACCAATACTTTCCATCATTTGAGGATGATGATCGGGCGGTGGAAATTTGGCAATTTGCGGCGGAATGTCGCAAGAACATGCGGCCTGATGCGTGCAAAATCCATGCAATGTCGTTTTCTAAATGTTCTCATACAGAGACGGCTTGGGGCAGTCTAAACGGTAGAGGCAGATACGCATCGCCGCAATCCTGGCTGGCTTTTTAGCTATTTCACAGGCGTATGCCGACGCCAGCATTACCGGCAAGGCCTGTGTCATCGACGGGGATTCACTGGCGGTCGGCGGCGTACTCGAGGAGAAGTGGTGCCGTGGCGGCGTCGAGGTGCGGATCTCCGGCATCGACGCGCCGGAATGGAACCAGGCCTGCACCGGCGCCAGCGGCAAGGAATGAGCCCGCGGGCAGGCCGCCAAGCAGGCCATGGCGCGGCTGGTCGGGGGGAAGATCGTGGTCTGCCAGGAACGGGCACGGGATTCCTACAAGTGCTCCGTCGCCGTCTGTCTGGCCGGCGGGCGGGACCTGGGCCGCGAACTCGTCGCCGGCGGCTTGGCGGTGGCCTACCGCCGGTACCGGCAAAGCCAGATTTTTGCGCGCGATGGCGTGGATCTTCCCCGCATGCTTTTGGCCGGCTGGGTGGGCAAATGCGCCGAACTGGTCCGTCCCCTGGTCGACGCGGTCGAGGCCCACGTTCTGGCGGCGGAGCGGATTCACGGCGACGACACGCCGGTTCCGGTACTCGATCCCGGCCGGGGCAAGACCAAGACCGGGCGGCAATGGGTGTACCCGAGGGACGAACGCCCACACGGCGGGGCCGATCCGCCGGCGGTGTTTTACCGCTATACGCCGGACCGCAAGGGAGAACATCCGCAAGGACACTTGAAGGCCTTCAAGGGCGCCCTGCACGCCGACGGCCATGCCGGCTTCGGCAAGCTCTACGAGGCCGACAAGGACGGCGTCGTTTATGTGGTCGAGGTGGCAATAATTTTGGTGCTTTGGTCGGCGCCAATTTCGGCACAAGCCTTCGGTTCTGGTCAACGTTATCCGTTAAACGAACCTTTTGTCTCGCTGTTAGGCCCTGTTAAGGGCTGTCCTGCTTTATGGAGTAATATTGGTCCTCCAAAACCTCATCGCCTTGTGCGTCTTTTTCAGAATCAACCCAGCCTATCAGGGCATAACCGGCATACAAGATGAGCATGTAAAGCACGATCAACGGGACCAATGCTTTCAAAGCCATTCGGTACATTTGTTTCATTTCTGGTGTTTCTCCACCCGCTCACTGGCAAGTCTCTGTGCTCATATAACTTCTCGAATTATCACTTAAACTAACCTCGCTTTCATGTCGCACCGCCTTTGCAGCGAGCGCATCATCCGTCAATTGCTTTCTGTCTCCAAATATCGTGCCCCATACATTTCATACTAATTACCGTTTTCATCATCTCCAAGAAATATTCACCTTTAAGTTGCTTCATCCCTTCTGTTTACACCGCGATATTTAGATAATTTATTATTGCAACCATCCCAATTTTAGTTTGAGTAACATCGCTTGCGATATCAGTGATTGTTCGTTTTACCGACAATACCCAGAAAAAAAGCATCAATACCGTGAAAACCATCCAGTTTTCAACCATATTGCTTCCTAAATCCGAGACTCCCAATCACACCGCATCACACCAGACCATCCCCTTATACCGCACTATCGAAAACCTCTTCAAAATTTGCCTAGTTCCAATTATTCATGATAGCCATCGGATTTGAGCGAGACGAGCGGTATTGGCCGGGTTGACGGCGGTTTTTCGAGACGGGTTTTTCACAACAGGGTTGGAGGTTGACGTTCGGGG
>DUZD01000084.1 GCA_013349695.1 Rhodospirillaceae bacterium | reverse complement strand
CTTGACGATGTGCCGCATCGCCGGCAACTTTTCTCCTACCCGACGGGGCGCCGAGGCGATCTCTATGGGTCATTATCGTCGATCCTTGGTATTAACGGTAAGCGACCAGATCGGCGTCGTCGGAGAGGAAGTAGACGCTGCCGCCGGCGATGACGGGAGGCACGGAAATCCCGTCCGACAATTCCTCGATGCCCAGAATCTGTCCCGTGTAAGGTGACACCGCCAGGATCTCGCCGTTGGAACCGCCGACGATTAAGCGGTCGCTGGCAAGAATGGGTCCGGTCCAGACGATGGGATCTTTCTTGCCTTTTTCGTCTTCGTAGCGGGCAAGCGCCCGCACCCAGTAAATGCCTCCGTCCTTGCGCGAGAGGGAAACGACTTCCGAATCAACGGTCAAAAGGAAAACATAATCACCCGCCACCCACGGATTTTCCAGACCGCCGATTTCCCTCTCCCAAATCCGCTGTCCGGTGCGCAGATCGATGGATACCACGACCCCGCCGTGACTCATGGCGAGCACCCGCCCGCGGTCGATCACCGGACGGCCGCGAATGTGCGACATTGTCGAGATCTGATCGGTCCGCCGCCTCGAAGCCAGGGAGTCCGACCAAAGGACATGGCCATTTTCCACCTTCAAGGCGACCAGCTCGCCCGAGGAATAAGGCACCACCACGACTCCCGCATCGACGGCCGGGCTGCCGCCACCCAACATGCTGGCGGTTTCGAAAATGCCGGAATGGGTCCAAATATTGCTGCCGTTGGCGGCGTTCAGGGCATGGAGTTTATTGTCGACGGTGACGGCAAACAGCCGGCCGCCGCGGGCCGTCGGCGCCGTCCGCATGGGGCCTGAAACCGATTTCCTCCACAGCTCGGTCCCGGTTTCGGCGTTGAGTGCGATCAATTGGGCAAAGCCGGTGGATACGAAAACCCGGCCCTGATCATAAGCGAGGCCGCCGCCGATATGTCCGTCGTCCTCCTCGTCGGGAGTCAGTTCGATCTTCCACAGCTGCTTTCCGGTCTCGGCGCTATAGGCGCTGACCATGGTTTCCGCGTCCATGACGAAGACCCGCCCGGCGGCGACGATCGGGGAGCCGATGAGGCGTTCCTCGTCATCGGCTCCGGTCCCCACATCGGTCGACCACGCACGTTGCAGAGTGTCGTTGACCTTGATGTGCTGCATTGCGTGATTGGCATAGCCGCCGGGTTGGGGCCAGTCGGGATTGGCGGTCGGCGCCGGCAGCAGGATATTGGCATCCATCAAACCGGGGTCGGGGACCAAGGCCGTTTGATGGAGGAGCACGGAAATGCGTTCGCCGGGCAACGGCGGCCTCGAGTCGCTGAGCCAACCTTCTTCGCCGAACAAGGTGTCGCAGCCTGCCGCCAGAAGCAGAAACGAAACGACAAAAACCGTCCGCGGCACTGTACTAGTGGCCTGTATCATGCAACGCCGGCCATGATCGATTTTCCAGACGGATTCTTATTTCTGGCCAAACGCGGCCAACATTTCATTTGCCCGCGACCGGACTCCCCTGGGTGCCGTAGCGTCATTGCCGAGTCGGGAGAACAACTCGCGGGCTTGGCGCCGGTTCCCGGCTTGCTCCTCCAGCAAGGCGGTGATCTCCATGGCGCTGTGGCGCCAGGGGTTGCCGTCGGCGGTCAACGGGGCCAGACGGAGGCTGAGTTCCGCCGTGTCGGCGTTGTCGGCTGGGTTGTTCATTTCGTGGATGACGCCGATGACAAGGGCCAAATCACGGTAGAGGGCGTCGATGCCGCCGTCATTCGCCAATTGGCGATAGGCAGCCGCCGAGGCCGATCGACGGCCGTTCCTGGCCAGCAGAGCCGCTTCCTGAAAGCGCGCCAGCATGGCATAACCGCCGCCGGAGCCGGCGGACAATCCAGCAAAAGCATCAATCGCCGCTTGCGTATCCTTGCCCTCGCCGAGATCGAGGGCGGTGGCGAAACGCTCGCCCATGGCCGTGCGCGTGTCGATGTCGTAAGTGCTCCAGAACTGATATCCGGCGACGCTAACGACCAAGCCGAGCACCATGGCAAAAATGTATTTTCCGTACCGCTTCCAAAGTTTGGCGTAGTTCTCGTGCCGCAATTCCTCGTTGATTTCGCGGAAAATGCCGTCTTCAGTGCGCTTGGCCACGGGATGCCTCCGAAAACCTGGTTAGATCGACCACCCGCCCATGCTTCGTTTTCCCCCGCCGCCGGCGTAAGTCAAAAACGGCAGGTAAAAATATATCCTCCTTGATCGGAAGGCAAACTCGCCGTAGGGCGGAAGGATACTCATTCATGGCGCCATTTAATGGAACAGCCCATGCTTGGAATTTGATGGCGCGGCCCTCGTCCAGTTTCGGCGATCAGCCTCATGGCGTCGAACAATTCGCGCTTGGCATCGACCGGGGCGGGGTCCTTGCCCGAGGCGTCCAACCTTCCGCGGTACTGCAACTCCAGATCCGCGTTGAAGCCGAAAAAATCCGGCGTGCAGACGGCGCCGTAAGCGCGCCCGGTCTTCTGGGTTTCGTCGATGACGTAAGGGAAGGTGAAGCCGTTGGCTCTAGCAACGGCTTTCATGTTGTCAAACGAATCCTCCGAGTATTCGGTGGGATCGTTGGTCATGATGCCGATGACGCCGATGCCGAGGTCCTGAATTTCGCGCGCGTCGCGCACCAGACGATCGAGAATGGCCTTGACGTAAGGGCAGTGGTTGCAGATGAACATGACCAGCATTCCTCTTGGGCCGCTGATGTCGACCAAGGAATAGGTCCTTCCATCGGTGCCTTCGAGGCTGAAACCATGAGCCTCCCAACCGAAGTCGCAAACGGGTGGTTGCAATGACACCATGAGGCTTTCCTCCTTATCGAAAACGGCGAAAGGGAACGGCGGCGCCTGCCCTTAACAACCCGTTTGTTAACCGACCTGCCGAAAGCAATCAACGGGAATAGTGCAAATCCCGAGCCGATGGACTCATCGGCGGCGGCCGAGGCGTCGCGGAAATTGA
Organism: Rhodospirillaceae bacterium; assembly: GCA_013349695.1. GTDB lineage: Bacteria > Pseudomonadota > Alphaproteobacteria > Rhodospirillales > 2-02-FULL-58-16. Next base: position 6,949 of record DUZD01000084.1, on the reverse strand, counting down.
CGGCGGATGGCTGGCCATTCAAAATTGCCGGGTGGTTTGGATTCTTAACCCGTCTTTAACCCGGCGAAGGCATGATGGCTTGTGTCGATAGGGCTTTTTGGCGCCGGGCGCCAGGGTCCATCCAGCCGGAGATATGGGCTATGCGGTTTATTATGGTTCTAGGCGGATCAATTTTGTTAGCCGCCTGCGCTACCTTTCCCCCTTTTGCCGGTATCGAGGGAGCATCCACCATCATTTCCGACAAGACATTGACCGATCACATCGTTTCCTACACAACCGGCAAGAACTGTTCGGCCGTCCGCGTCAACAAGGGACAGACTTACTGCGAGGAGGATGAACTCAACCCCAAGACAGCCCTTTTTTGTTACCGTACCATTGCCAACGTTACCTGCTATGACCGGCCGGATCCCTACAATGGACGGCAGCGGAAAGTGGACGAGAACGAGCATAATTTTCCCGCCAAGCCCTTGGTTCCCGACGTCTCCAAGGGGTTCTTCTAAGCCGTTGCCGTTGACTGATGCGGGCCATGCTTGGCCGCGGCCGGGGTGATCGAGGTTTGCCCGCATCCTAGCCAAAAGACGATCCCGATGACGCGTTTTGTCGTTGCAACCCTGGTGGCAGGTCTGATGGTCGCCGCAACCTTGTGGTTTTTCCGGGACGACATCAGCGACGACCCGGAAATGGTGGCGAAAAGGCAGGCCATATCGCAATTTCAAGCACAACTCATCCTTGCCGAGAAAGACGACGCCGAGGCCCAATACGCTGTCGCCCGTTTTTACCAGGATGGCAGGGGCGTCAAGAAGGACCCGCGGGCGGCGTTCCGCTGGCATTCGAAAGCGGCGAAAAAAGGTCTTGTCGCCGCTCATTACGCCCTCGGCGCCATGTACGATCGTGGCAAGGCCGTCAAACAGGATTACTACAAGGCGGCGGAATGGTATTCCCCGGCCGCCCACCAGGGCCGTCACCCGCCCGCCCAGTTCGCCCTGGGGCAACTGTATTTTCATGGCCGCGGCGTTGTCCACGATTACGCCGAAGCGGTTAAATGGTACCGGCGAGCGGCCGAAAGAGGCCATCCCCCCGCCCAGTTTCTGATGGGCGCCGTGTACCAGCAAGGCTGGGCGGTGCCCGTCGATCTGGTGGAAGCCTATATGTGGTACACGCTGGCCATTCCCAAGGCGGAACAAGCGATGGCCGTCAACCAAAGTTACAATCCCGTCGTTACCCGCGACGAAATCGCCGAAAAGCTGAACCAGTTTCAGATATCCCGGGCGTTGCGAAAGGCCGATCTATGGCGGCAAAAGAACGATACGGTAAAATTTCTCCGTCAGCGGGGAGGAGGCTTGCGGACCCGACGCAAACGACCTCCTCCGCCCAAACCGGAGCCGGAAAAGCCCGCCTACGTCAAGCTGTTGTCGTTCGAGGCGCCCGTTAAAAGCGCCGAACCCCGTTCCCATCCCCTTGCCGTAATTCTGCAACTTCCGGACATGCGAAGCATCGACTTCGTTTGTCGGCTTTCCCCGCGGATAAGGGATTCCGTCGTTCAGGTTCTCACCTCCAACCCGCTAACGCCACGGGAAGGAAAAATCGACTTCACGGCGCTTGCCGATCTGCTGCTGGCTCCGATCAACAGGGCTTTGGACCGGCAAGCGGTTTCCGCCGTCACGGTGGTGGCGGGCTCTAAAAACAGGGAAGGCAAGGTTGTCTTTAAAATGCCGATGGCGGACGTTCGCGGCTGTCGGGGGAAAAAAGCGGAAAATCGGGACTAGGGCATTTCAGGTTTAGTCGGCGCCGGCGGCTTGAAGGGCCGCTCTTTCTTTTGGCCGTTCTTTGGCTTATGGATGAAGATGCTAATGAAAGTTCTGCTGACGAGCACGCTGAAACGAATTCACGACCCAAAGTCCTGGCGTCTGGGCAAGGGCCAGGATTCCTTCAATTATGGAATAGCTTGTGTCGCCGCCATGGCCGAGAAGGCCGGTTACGACGTGGAATGCCTGGATCTTTTCCACAACAACTGGCGCGCCGGGGACCTGGAAAGGCATGTGGCCGAAAAGAAATTCGATGTGGTCGGCATCGGCTTTTTCACCCCCCAGACCGACCTTGCCCAGAAGACGGCGGCCGTGGTCAAGCGGGTCTTGCCCAATAGCAAGGTTGTGTTCGGAGGCATCCACGTGACCTCCGTTCCCGTCGAGACCCTGGACGAAACGCCGGAAGCCGACGCCTGCGTCGTCGGCGAAGGGGACTACACCTTTACCGAACTCCTGGATTGTTGGCGGGACGGCGGCGACATCGCAACGGTGGCCGGCATCGCCTATCGCCAAAACGGCAAGGCCAGGACTAGCGGTCCGCGCGGCTCGGTGCGCGATCTCGACGACCTGCCCATGCCGTCCTATCACCTGTTTCCCATGCGGGAATACGAGGTCTCGCCCAACATCAGCTTCCGTCCGCCGACGGTCTCTTTTCAGGTGACGAGGGGCTGTCCATTCAAGTGCACGTTTTGCGAATACACCACTGTCGGAGGGCCCAAGATCCGGCATAAATCCATTCCCAGGATCATCGATGAAATCCGCTACCTGAGAGACGAGTTCGGTTTTCACTCGCTGGTGTTCCGGGATTCCACCCTGCCGACCAAGCGCAAGTTCCTGGTCGAGCTCTGCGAGGCGATGATCGAGGCCAAAATCGATATGCCCTGGATGTGTTATTCCAGGGTCGACCTAAAACTACCGAGGGAAACCTTCCGCCTGATGAAGCGGGCCGGCTGTTGGCAGATAGGGTTCGGCTGCGAATCCGGCAACCAGAAGACCCTTGATCGGCTGAAGAAGGCGACCACCGTCGAACAGAACATGGAAACGCTCAAGATCGCCTACGGGGAGGGCCTTTCCATCAGCACCACCTGGATGCTGGCCCTGCCCGGCGAGACGGTGGAGGACGCGGAGAATACGATCCGCTTCGCCCTCGACACGCCGGCCCATATCGCCAAGTTCTACCTGCCGGTCCCCTATCCCCGCTCGAACCTGGAGCGCGCCTGCCGCGAGGACGGCGGCCTCAGGGAGGGGATGAGTTACGCCAACTACGACCTCTACGATCAGAGCGACCCCATCTACGTCAACCCCCTGATCGGCAAGGAGCGCCAAGTCCGCCTGACACGGGACGCCTACCGGCGGTTCTATTCGAGCCCGCGCATGTGGGGGCGCAACCTGGCTCAGATTAGAAACCTTGACATGGTCAAGCGCTACTACGACGGCGTGAGGCTGCTCCTTGCCGGATAGATGCCGGGTCATTGCCCTGTCGGACATGGAGGGCGCCAGCCATGAATGACCGGCCGCCGCCATTTCACGCCAGCAAGGGCGAAATCCTGCTCGCCCTTTGGGTATTGGCCGTTTTCGCGCTTTATCTCTGGCAGTTCCGCGGCCTTGCGCCCGGCATTTTCGCCCTGGTCTTCCCGGCATGATCGGGCCGCTTGCGGTCATCGCCATGACCGTCGCCTGTCTGGGGGCGGGGGCCTTGACGCTCTCCGTTCTCGGCCTTTGGCGCGGCATGCCGCCGGGAGAGCGGGCGGCACTCGCCTTCGCCGTCGGCTTCGGGCTTGTGGGATGGCTGATGTTCTGGCTGGGAACGGCGGCGCTGCCGGCCCCCGGCTATTTATGGGCTGGCGCCGGGCTGCTTTCGCTTGGGGCTCTCAAGTTCAGGGAACCCGCCGCCGCGCCGGCGGCGGAAAAACCAACGCCCGTGACCTGGATGCTCCTGGCCCTGCTCGCCCTGGTCCTGGGCCTCGACGCCGCCGAGGCGCTGGCGCCGGCGGCGGACGCCGACACGCTCGCCTATCATTTCGAGCTGCCTCTCAGGTTCGTCGAGGCCGGTCGGGTTTTTTTCGTTCCCCGGGCGACCGACGGCGCGATCCCCCTGCTCGTTCACATGACCTATGCGGCGGTGCTGGCCATGGGCCGCGCCGGCGGCGGGACCGGCGACTTGGCGCTGACCGGCTGGACGTTCGTCAGCGGTTGGGCGGCGGCGGCGTTGCTGTATGCCTTGGCCCGAAAGTGGCTCGGCGTGAGCTGGTCGCTGGCGCTGGCGCTACTGTTCCAGACCCTGCCGGCGATGATCTACGGCGCCGGGTCCGGCCAGATGGAGGCGCGGCTGGCCATGTTCGCGCTCGCCGCCGCCGCCGCCCTGATCGCGGACAAGGACGGCCGCCGTCTGGCCCCGGCCGTTTTGCTCGGGCTGGCGGCGGGGTTCTACGCCGGAGGCAAGTATTCCGGCCTGATCTTCGCCGCCGCCGCCGGCCTCGCGCTGCTTTCCACCGGCGGCAGGTGGCTGGCCCGTGGCGCCGTGTTCGGACTGACGGCCCTCGCCGCCGGGGGGCAATGGTACGGATGGAATGTCCTGCACACGGGCGACCCGCTGTTTCCCATGCTTTTCACCAGACTTGGGCTCGCCGACCATGTTTACTGGACCGCCGATCAAGCGGCCACCTTCGACACCTATTTCAAGACAAGAGGAAACGCCGTCCGGGGCATGCTCGGGGTGCTGGCCTATCCCTTTACGGTGACGTTTTTTCCGCCCGCGGAAATCGACTCGGGACGCGTCGGCATGGGACCGTTTTTCGTCATGGCGCTTTCCGCCGCCCTCCTCGGACTGTGGCTATCCCGTGGCCGCTTGAGGGACAGCGCCCTTCTGCCGGTGGCGGTGCTCATTGGCGCTTTCTATCTGCTGTGGATCAACTTCGGCGTCATTCCCAAGGTCCGGCACCTGCTGCCCGTCTCGGCGCCGCTGCTGCTCTGCCTGGTAGTCGCCGCCGTCAGGGGGGGCGGGGCGGTCGTGCTCCGGCCCCTGGCCCTTGCCTTTATCCTGACGCTTGCCGCGCAGACCGCCGCCCAGGGCCTGTTCGCCAGATCCTATATAAAAAGGCTTCTCGCCGGCGAGGGCCGGGACGCCTTCCTCGCCAGGGTGGTCACCGATTACGCGCCGGTGCCGTGGATCAACGCCAACCCCCGTATCAAGGGCCTGTTGCTGTTCGACCGCCAGCTCCGTTACACGCTCGATGTTCCCTGGGTAAACGCCCACGAGCTGACCCAGGTGCAAATCGACACCCGGCTGGGCCGTGTAGAGCCCGGCCGCTTCCTTGAGCAAATCCGGGCCCTGGGCGTGACCCATATACTCTTCAGGTACGCGCCGGAAGCGGAGAAGCCGGCCGCCAGCGCCGCCCTGGCCCTGGACGTGCTGGAGCGGCGCGGCTGTCTGGTCGTCGAAAAAACCTTCGAGGTCACCGGCTACGCTTCAAGAACCCTGGAACTGAAAAAGGGGGAAAGAGCGCCGAAGGCGGTCTGGCGCGTCCGCGATGGCCCCTGCGGGATCGCCGGCGGCGGCGGGCGCTTCGAAAAAAGAATGAGGCCATGAGAGTCGTTTTAATCAATCCCGCCTTCAACCGGTACGGCGGCCTGGAGGGGCACGGCGGCAAACAGATTCCGATAAGTCTTTGCTATCTCGCCGCCTATGCCCGCCGCGAGCATCCGGACATCGAGTTCAAGATCATCGACTCGGATGTCCGCGGGATCACCCATGCCCAGACGATGGCCGAGGCCAAGGCCTTCTCGCCGAACCTGATCGGGATTACCGCCAATACCTGCGTGTTCGATTCGGTGATCGACCTCATCGGTTTTTTGCGCGAGGGGGTTCCCGGGGTGCCGATCATCATCGGCGGCTCGCACCCGACCGCTCTGCCGGCGAGGGCGATGGACGAAAGCGGCGCCGACTTCATCGCCCTGCGCGAGGCCGAGCTCAGTTTTTCCAACCTGCTCGGCCAGCTCAAATCGGGCGACGGAGATTACGCCAAGATCAACGGCATCGGCTATCGCGGCGGCGACGGCGAGCTGCGCTTCACCCCGCCCCAGGAATTGATCGCCGATCTCGACGACATTCCCTTCCCGGCCCGCGACCTGGTGGACAACGGCATTTACGCGGCGGCGCCGACCAAGCGGGTTTCGGCGGAGCCGAACACCATGATCGTCGGTGGCCGGGGATGTCCCTATATGTGCGGTTTTTGCAGCGTTCAGACCATCTTCACCCGCAAGATACGCTACCGGAAGCCCAAACTGGTCATCGACGAGATGGAAGAGTGTATTTCCCGCTATGGCATCAGCTCGTTCGCCTTTACCGATGAGATTTTCACCTCCCATAAGAAACGCGTCAAGGAACTCTGCGCCGAAATCGTCAAGCGTAAAATCGACGTTTCGTGGAACTGCTTCGCCCGCGCCCATAACCTGGACCGGGAGACCCTCGAGGCGATGAGGGACGCCGGCTGCCGCAAGATCAGCTTCGGCATCGAATCGGGAAACCTGGAGGTGCTGGGCAACATCGACAAGACCCTGGACCTCGAGGAGGCCGAAAGAGTGGTCAGGCTGACCAAAAAAGTCGGTATTCCGACCCACGCCAGCTACATCCTGGGGTATCTGGGCGAGAACGAGACCTCCATGAAGGACACCATCCGCTTCGCCAAGAAGCTGAACACCGAGATCGCCGCCTTCTTCATCGCCAGCCCCTTGCCGGGAACGCGCTTTTACCGGGAGGCGCTGGAGCAGGGCCATCTGGACGAAAAAGCGCCGTGGATCAATTATTCGCCCTTGTCGAACCACCCTTCGGTCTACGCGGCGCCGGGGCTGAGCATGGAGACCATCCGAAAATGGCACCGCCATGCCATCAGGAGCTACTACCTGAGGCCGCGCTACATCCTGTCGCGGCTGTTCGGCATCCGCCATTGGTACGACGTGAAGAACATCCTCGGCGGCATCAAGTTCTTCTTCAATATCAAGTCCTAGGAACAGGCGTCGTGTAACGCCCCATCAGGGGCAGGCCGGCCACCGCCGCAAACAGGTGGCGTAGCGTGGCGAGCACTCCCAGGGCGGCCGCCGCGGGCGCGTCCATATAGGCCGCGAACAACAGGATGAAGGCGGCG
>DUZD01000083.1 GCA_013349695.1 Rhodospirillaceae bacterium | reverse complement strand
TCAAGCGCGACTTTGGCCTTGAAATCGGCTGAAAACCGTCGTCGTGTCGTCATCTCGTATTCCTCCGTCAAATGGCGGAATACACCTTAAACGACTGTCCGATTTTCTGGGACCAGCTCAAGTCCCCATGAGAACGAACCGCGACCTGTGGGGGAACTGAGTCCTTGGGTTCGGGAACTCGTCGAAAAACACAAAGTGCGCTTGTATTTTCTAAATGACGACGATCGGTCGTCTGCGCGAGACCTCTGGAAGTCGCTCTGAAAACATGTATCTACAATGGCAATGTCGAGGCCAGGGGTTCGATTCCCCTCGCCATCGTTTTTCACCCGCTGGCGACAGCGTGGGGTGCTTGCCCCCAATGTCCCCTTCGGATCACAACCACCCCTCCGATGCGCAACCTCCAAAGGTCCGTAATGCGGCAATAAGCAGACCCTCGGTTTTAAGAGTACACACCCTAGTTCCGTCTCATCTATAAGGCACGACATGAAAGGTGTTTTTGTCACCGGCACCGACACCAACGTCGGCAAGACCGTCGTCAGCGCCTGGCTGGTTTACCATTTGAAGGCCGACTATTGGAAGCCCGTGCAAGCCGGCTTGGCGGACGGAACCGATGCCGAAACCGTCCGCCGCTTGGCCGGCCTCGGCCCTGGCCGGATTCACCCTTCGGCCTATGAACTCAACGCGCCGCTGTCGCCCCACGAGGCGGCGCGGCTGGACGGCGTCGACATCCGCTTGGAGCGCATCGTCCCGCCACGGGCGACGCGGCCGTTGGTGGTGGAAGGGGCGGGAGGGTTGTTGGTTCCCTTGAACAAGGACCACTTCATCATCGACCTTATCGCTCTTTGCAAATTGCCCGTCCTATTGGTATCGCGGACCGGGTTGGGGACCATCAATCATACCCTGTTGAGCCTCGATGCCATGCGCCGCCGCGGCATTTCCATCGCCGGCGTCGTTTTGAACGGTCCCGAAAATCCCGGCAACCGCCGGGCCATCGAAGAGTTCGGCCGGGTCACGGTCATCGCCGCCCTGCCGCCCTTGGACCCCCTGAACGAGTCGGCATTGGCTGCGTTACCTCTGGACGGGGACCTCCTGTCATGACGCCTAGTGGCCTGTATCATCTAAATTGCACCCCTACGATCGCTTTTCCCGTTTCCTCGGTAGGAGGGAGGGCGCCGGCGATGCTGGAGCATCGGCAAGCCTTTCCGACGCCCCGAGGGGACGGGAAAAGCGACCCTTCGGGCGGCGTTGCGAGGCTTCCGGACGTCGTCGCGCGCCGCTTGTGGTGTGATGGCACCACGGCGCGACGCGCTCCTAGCCGGAAGCCTCGCAACGCCGTCGTAGGGGTACAATTTAGATGATACAGGCCACTGGAAACGAGACTTCGGACCTCGACCGCCGCCATCTGTGGCATCCTTTTACCCAGGAAAAGACCGCGCCGCCGCCGATCGCCATCCGCGAGGCTCGGGGGGCGGTGCTTACGGCCGAGGACGGCCGCCAATACCTGGACCTGATCTCGTCTTGGTGGGTGACGCTGCACGGTCACGCTCATCCCACTATTGCCGCCGCCATTGCCCGCCAAGCCGAACGGTTGGAGCAGGTGATCTTCGCCGGCTTCACCCATCGCCCGGCGGTGGAATTGGCCCATCGCCTGGCCGCTCTGCTGCCCGGAGACCTCGACCGGGTGTTTTTTTCCGACGACGGATCGACGGCGGTGGAAGTGGCGCTGAAGCTCTCGCATCAGTACTGGCGCAACCTGGGTCGGGTGCGGCGCCGGTTTCTGGCCTTCGACGGCGGCTATCACGGCGACACCGTCGGCGCCATGTCGGCCGGGGCGCGGTCGGGTTTTTTCGACGCCTTCAGCGGCCTTTTGTTCCAGGTCGACGCTCTGCCCTACCCAGAAACCTGGGAAGGCGACGATACGGTAGAGGAAAAGGAAGCCGCCGCCCTTGCCGCCCTTGATTCCTATCTCGGCGAACACGGCGCCGAGACCGCCGCGATGATCGTTGAGCCCCTGATCCAGGGCGCCGGCGGCATGCGCATGTGCCGGCCGGAATTCCTGCGGGCATTGGCAAAACGCCTGCGCCAAGCCGGGGTTCTTTTGATCTTCGATGAAGTGATGACCGGATTCGGCCGCACCGGCGCTTTGTTCGCCTGCCTGAAGGCTAAAGTCACACCCGACTTGATCTGTCTCTCGAAAGGATTGACGGGGGGGTTCCTGCCGCTCTCGGTGACGGTCTGCCGGAACCATATTTACAAAGCGTTTCTTGACGAAAGCTTCGGCAAGGCCTTCGCGCACGGCCATTCGTTTACCGCCAATCCGCTGGGCTGCGCCGCCGCCCTGGCGTCTCTGGATCTGCTGGAGGGCGAGGAAACGCCGCGCCGCTGGAGCGAAATCGAAGCCCTTCACCGCCGCCGCCTGACGGCATTGGCGGCGCATCCCAAGGTGGCCCGCGCGCGGGTCACCGGAACGGTCGCCGCGCTCGATTTTAAAACGGACGAAACCGGCTACTCCGCCGCCGTCGGCCCCCGGCTCAAGGACTTTTTTCTACGCCGGGGGTTGTTGATTCGCCCGCTCGGCAATGTTGTCTATCTCCTGGCGCCATACTGCATTACAAATGCCGAGCTGGACTTGGCCTATGACGCCATCGAAACGGCCGCCGACGAGATCGCCTGAAGCGCAGGAAATGGACACCGATGACTGACGCCGCCACCGCCACCCTGGACTCACCGCCGACCGCTTGCCAATCGCGCCGCGATTGGAGTCGCGGCGAAATTCTCGATCTCTTCGCGCTTTCCTTCAACGACCTCTTGTTTCAGGCCCACCAGGTTCATCGGCGCCACTGGGACGCCAATTCGGTGCAGTTGAGCACGCTGCTCTCGGTCAAGACCGGCGGCTGCGGCGAGGACTGCGGGTATTGCGCCCAAAGCGCCCATTACCGCACCGGGCTCAAAGCCGAAAAACCGATGGCACGGGCGGCGGTGCGGGCGGCGGCGGAAAAAGCCAAGGCCGCCGGCGCCAGCCGTTTCTGCATGAGCGCCGCCTGGCGGCAGTTGAATGACCGGGATCTGCCCTATTTGGCGGGACTGATCGGGGAGGTGAAAAATCTTGGCCTGGAAACTTGCGTGACCGCCGGCATGGTGACGAAAGGGCAAGCGGAATTTCTGCGCGATTCCGGTCTCGATTATTACAACCACAACATCGACACGTCGCCCGAGTACTATGGCCGGATCATCACCACCCATGGTCTCGGCGACAGGCTCGCCACCCTGAACGCCGTCAGAGCGGCGGGATTGAAGGTCTGCTGCGGCGGCATCATCGGCATCGGCGAGAGCCGCGAAGACCGGGCCGGCATGCTGGAAATTCTGGCCAATCTGGCCCCCCAGCCGGAAAGCGTGCCGATCAATTCGTTGGTGCCGGTCAGGGGAACGCCCCTTGAGGACGAACCTCCTCTCGATCGGTTGGAATTGGCGCGCACCATCGCGGTGGCGCGCCTCCTCATGCCCTGGTCTTACGTCAGGCTGTCCGCCGGCCGTCTGGCGATGAGCGACGAGGCGCAGGCGCTGTGCTTTTTCGCTGGCGCCAACTCGATCTTTTACGGCGAAAAACTGCTCACCACCGGAAACCCGGAACGCGGCGAGGACCAAGCGCTTTTCGACAAGCTTGGCCTGCAAGCGGAAACACCTTAGAAGGTGGTGGTGAAAGAAACCGCCGCTTGCAACCTTACCCTTTCGGGCGATAGAAAAGCCCGGAGAATTTGGGCCGGCCGCGTCATCCATTCCGCAAGGCGATTAATATTTCCATGGTTCGCATCAGCGTCATCATTCCCGTCTATAACGAGGAAAAGACCATTGTCGATGTCCTGGAACGGGTTTGCGCACAGGTCATCGACGGCTTTGAATTCGAGGTGCTGGTCGTCGACGACGGCTCGAACGACGGCACCGCCGAACTCCTGGAAGAGCACCGGGACCTGTACACCCGCCTGATCAAACTGCCTCGAAACAACGGCAAGGGCACCGCCGTCACGGCGGCTCTCAAGGAAGCCAGCGGCGATTACATTCTCTTTCAGGACGCCGACTTGGAATACGATCCGATCGAATACCCCAGATTGCTTCGCCCCGTTCTCCGTTTCCAAGCCGACATCGTCATCGGCAGCCGTTTTGTCGCCCCCGAATGCACTCGTGTCAATTATTTCTGGCACAAGGCCGGCAATCGCTTGATCACTTTCCTTTTCAACTTGCTGAACAACACGACCTTCACCGATATATACAGCGGCCATTTGATCTACCGGCGCTCGCTCGTGGACCCGGCCTCGCTGGTCTCGAAAGGTTGGGAACAGCAAGCCGAGCTCCTCTCCAGGGCGGTAGCACGGGGAAGCCAGTTTTACGAGGTGCCGATCAGCTATTTTGGCCGCAGCTACAACGAAGGAAAGAAAATCCGGGGACACCACGCCGTGGCCGTCATCTGGACGATCATCTGGCGCCGATTCATCCGTTAGAGCATTTCCGGTTCACATGCGTTCGCCTGAAATGCTCTATCTATTTGTTTTAAAGGCAAATGCGTCGTCGCGGATGAGTCCATCCGCTCGGGATTTGCCCTAGCATCAGGACTTTTGCCAAAATGAAGATCAGGCCCGTCACCCGGGAAGAAAAGCGAAACTGGCCGAAAGAAGTTATCGTCCCCCTCGCCCTGCCGTTCGCCGATCGGCGAGGCGGCATTCAGCCATTGGTCGACGCGGCCATGGAAAGCTGTGTGCTGATCACCTCCAAAAAGGACACGGTCAGGGCCAACCATTACCATAGGACCGACTGGCATTACTGTTACGTTCTGTCCGGTTCCATCGAATATCACCATCGCCCCCACGGCGGCGCCGGCGAACCCGATATGGTGACGATCAAGAGCGGCCAATTATTTTTCACCCCGCCCATGGTCGACCATGCCATGGCATTTCCCGAGGACACCGTGTTTCTGACGCTTGGCCGCAACTCGCGCCGCCAGGAAGTCTACGAAGCCGATGTCGAACGCATCGAGTTGATCGGGACCCCGCGGCCCCTTGCGTGAATAAGGCTCTTCGGCGCGGCAAGTGGAATTGGGGTGGATTGCGCCGGATAAGCGATCCCGGCGATCCTAAGCGATTCGCGGAAGCGCGGCGAGGCAAGCTCTTGCACTTTTTAATGTCGGCTTGTCGCCCGAAAGCGGTGGCCGGGCGGCATCGGTTCCGACTACGGATTTTTAGCCACGGGCGGACATTGGATTGAATGCCGAAGCGGTAGGATTTTGGTACTATTGCCGTGGGTTTGAGAACATAAAGCTTATCCCGTTGCTTCCGGTATACACATCATGAAGTGGCTCTCTCGATGGAATGGCCGCAAGATATAGGGCCAACTTTTCCGAACGGGATTGGCCGTCGAGAATAATTTTTGGAAACGTCGGTTGATATTATTTCGTGTGGATGATAATAAATAATATCGAAAAAGATTAAATTTGCGTATGGAGGCTTAATGATGCAACGGATGCTCTCATCTTCTTTTTTTGCATATCTCTTTTTGGTTTTCGTTCTTTTTAGTTCGACCGCGACTGCTGGCAACATAAACCTCGGTGCTCTTGTATGTTCTACAAGCAATCATAAGGGGTGGACGGCCCTCCTCTTTTCATCCGAGGATGTGGATTGTACCTACCACGGAGTTGGAGGCCCCCAGAATTACACCGGCAAGAGCGGTATACTTCTCGGGGTGGATTTGGAATGGAGCTACCAAGATATCATGGTTTATACGGTGATGGGGGGCGCGTGGTCGAGTGCCGACCAGCTGGCGGGTTTCTATACCGGCGGAAAGGTTTCGGCGGCCGTCGGTCTCGGCCCAGCTGTTCAAGTTATGATCGCTACTGGCAGCGGCGTCTCTCTTGTTCCCTTGGCTTTAGGAGGCAGCAACGGACTGGGCGTCGCGGCGGGGGTAAGCTATATGACGCTGTCCTTGGCGGAACCGGGAACGGCCAGCACGATCCCCCTGCCTGATAAGTTGAAAATGAAAGCGGCGGCGCCAAAGGAGGCGGCACCCATGGAGGCGGCGCCCAAGAAGTCGGCTACCAAGAAGTCGGCGCCCAAGGAGGAAGACCTGCCTCGGGAGGAACAAACCACCGATAAGAATGCCATGGAGGACCTTCCCGGCAAACAGACGGTAAAGCCCGAGGACTTGGATACCTTGGTGGAAAAAAAGATTATCGTCGAGAAGAAGCCGGCCATCGCCAAAACGGCCAAAACGCCTCAGCCAAAGATCGACGTGGTCAAGACGGCCGATAAACCGGTTTCAGAGGAGCAGTTTATTGAGAAAATGAAAGATTCGAACAAGCCTCTTGAAGATGGCATCATCCGTGAATGGAACAAACGGCGCCAAGCTGGTTAGGCGAAGGAACACCGTTCCGATACCTCGGCGCAGTTGACGGACCGCCAGAAGCATCCTTTGTACGCCAGCCGTATGAACTTACGGCTGGCGTATTTTCGATTGCTGTATTTGGAGACCGGAGAGTCTGCTTCGGGTCACAACCGGCCCCAGTCCCCCGCCTCCAACGTGGCCGGCCTTGCCGGTGGCGGCGGGCGGAAACAATGGGAAAGCCGGCATCACGGCGTAAAAGGTCGATTTACCCGGTTTCAGCACCCCATCCCGTAACCTCCGCAATTCCATTTGATTCGCCGAGGAACCATGAATAAATATTGCCGCCGGCGTTCCACCTGCCGCTTGTGCGGCGGCGGGCGGCTGACGGCGGTGCTATCGTTGGAACCGACGCCGCCGGCGAATGCCTTTGTCACCCTGTCGGAAGCGGCGACAGAGCAGGAACGCTTTCCCCTCGATGTCTTCTTCTGCGAGGATTGCGCGCATGTGCAATTGCTGGACGTCGTCGATCCAAGGGTTTTGTTCGAGAACTATGTCTACGTTTCCGGCACCTCGCCGGTCTTCGTCAAGCATTTCGAAGACTACGCCGAGCAGGTTTTAAAGCGCTTCCAGGCCGCCGGCGGCGGCCTGGTCGTCGATATCGGCTCCAACGACGGCACCTTGCTGGGGGTCTTCCAGAGGGCCGGCTGGCGGGTCCTGGGCGTCGATCCGGCGCGGCAAATCGCGCGGGCGGCAACGCAATCGGGAATCGAAACCATCGACGAGTTTTTTACTCCCGACCTGGGGCGCGCAATCCGCGACGATCGGGGACCCGCCGACATCGTCACCGCCAACAATGTCTTTGCCCATATCGACGATCTTGCCGGCGTCGCCGAGGGCATCCGCGAACTGCTCGCCGATGACGGCATCTTTGTTTTCGAGGTCTCCTATTTAGCGGATGTTTTCGAGAAGACCTTGTTTGACACCATCTACCACGAACACCTGGCCTACCACTCAGTCAAGCCATTGCGCGGATTCTTCGCACGCCACGGCATGGAAATGATCGAGGCCCTGCGGGTTGACAGCCACGGCGGCTCGCTGCGCGGCTTTGTCCAACGCAAGGGTGGCCACCGCCGCATCGGCGCCTCGGTGACGGAGATGGCCGCGCGCGAAGAGCGCCTCGGTCTCGATAGAGCCGAAACCTTCCACGCTTTCGCCGCCCGCGTCGAGGCTTTGAAGATCGAATTCAGCGGCCTTTTGCGCCGGCTCAAGACCGAGGGCAGGTCGATCGCCGGTTACGGGGCGCCCGCCAAGGCCACGACACTGATGTATCATTTCGGCATCGATCGCGAGCTGATCGATTTCATCGTTGACGACAGTCCGCTGAAACAAGGATTGTTGACCCCCGGCTTGCACATACCCGTCCTGGCAACCGGCGCCATTTCCGAACGCGGCCCCGATGTCCTCGTCATCCTGGCCTGGAATTTCGCCGCTTCGATCATCGCCAGGCATGCCGCCTTCCGCGATGCCGGAGGGCGCTTTCTCACCCCTCTCCCGGAAGTCGAGATGGTCTGAGCGGTGAGTGATTCCCTTCTCCAATCCGACATCGCCGAAATCGTCGCGGGCCTGAGTGAAACGGCCCGCCGATTAAGCGGCAAGACCGTTCTGCTGACCGGCGGACGTGGCTTTCTGGGACGCTATTTTACGGAGGTTTTCGTCCATCTCAACGAACATGTCCTGGATTCCCCTTGCCGCCTCGTTGTGCTCGACAACCTGATCACCGCCGGGGAAGAGGGCTCGCGAATGCCGGATTTGCCGCATGTCGAGTTCATTCGGCACGATGTGATAGAGCCCTTCAAATGGGACAAACCCGTTGATTACGTCATCCATGCCGCCGGCATCGCCAGCCCCTATTACTACCGGGCCTATCCTGTCGAGACTCTGCTGGTCTCGACGTCGGGCACCCGAAACATGCTGGAACTGGCGAGACTCCAGCAAGCGCACTTCACTTTCTTCAGTTCCTCCGAAATTTACGGCAACCCCGATCCCAAACATGTGCCGACGCCGGAAAGCTATCGTGGCAATGTTGCCTGCCAAGGCCCGCGCGCCTGTTATGACGAAAGCAAGCGGGTGGGGGAAACCCTGTGTTACGTCTTTCACGATAAATACGGAACCACGGTCAACACCATCCGTCCGTTTAACGTCTTTGGTCCGGGGATGCAGGAAACCGACTACCGGGTGCTGCCCAATTTCGCAAGCCGCATCAAGAGCGGACATCCGCTTCACGTTTATGGTTCGGGCGATCAGACCCGGACGTTCTGTTATATCACCGATGCCATGATCGGTTTCCTGTTGACGGTTTTGCGCGGGGTGCCGGGCGAGACCTACAACATCGGCAATCCCAAGCCGGAAATATGCCTGCTCGATCTAGTCAAACGGATCGAGAGCGTGCTGGGACGAAAGATCGAATACGACATCATCGAATACCCGGACAGCTATCCCGCCGACGAGCCCGACCGCCGCTGCCCCGACATCCGCAAGGCCCACGTGCAGCTTGGGTTTCAGCCGAAGGTCGATCTCAATGAGGGGCTCAAGCGGTTTCTCGCCTGGGCGGACGGCGTCTACACCGGCGAGCATTGACCGTGGCCGGAAACGGCATTCGTTTGGGCCTGATCGGGGCCGGACGATGGGGACGGAATTACATCAAGACCATCGCCGCGATCGACGGTTTGCGGCTTGCCCGCCTGGCCAGCCGAAACCCCGAAAGCCGGTCTCTGGTGGACGAGGAATGCACCGTCAGCAGCGACTGGAAGGAAGTTTCGGAAGCCCGCGATATCGACGGCGTCATCGTCGCCACTCCGCCGGCATTGCATGCCGAGATGACCGAATCGGCGGTCGCCGGCGGGCGGTCGGTTCTGGTCGAAAAACCGCTCACCCTGGATCTCGGGCGGGCGCGGGCTCTGCGTCGTTTTGTCGCCGATAGGCATGGTTTCGTCATGGTCGAGCATACGCTCTTGTTTCATCCCGCCTGCCGGAGGCTGAAAGAACTGGCGCCAGGCCTCGGACCGGTTCGCGCCATCGGCGCGGAGTTGGGACAACGGGGACCGCATCGAAAGGATACGCCCGTTTTGTGGGACTGGGGCGCCCACGCCGTCGCCTTCTGCCTTGACCTGATGGGCGTCCCGCCCGAGGCGGCGGCGGCGGAATGCTTGGAACAGCGGCTGGTGGAGGACGGCCGCCAGGAAAATTACCTGCTGCGCCTGATCTTTTCCGGGGACGTTTCCGCCGACATCCGCATTGGCAACAAGATGGACAGGCGGCGGCGCTTCGCCGTCCATTTCGATACCGCCGTTCTGGTTTACGACGACCTTGTCGCCGCCACACTGACCAGGCATCCGCCGACGGCCGATTTCGCCGATCCGGAGGGCGCCGGCGAGGCGATCGGCGTGCCCCGGACCCCGCCCCTGGAAGTCGCGGTCAGGGAATTCGGCCAAGCCATCGCCGGCAAGTCCCGCGATCTCGCCAGTCTCGACCTCGGCGTCGCCGTGGTCTCGGTGTTGGCGGATTGCGGCGGGAACCCTAGTGTTCCGTCTCATCTATAAGGTACCCATACGATCGTTTTTCCCGTTTCCTCGGCAGGAGGGGGGG